>JANPCY010000479.1:0-1942 GCA_031431175.1 Steroidobacteraceae bacterium
GAGCGTGCGGCCCGGCAGCTCGCGACCGACGAAGCCCTTCTTGCCCTTCTCCACCGCAGCGTCGAGCGCCGTGCCTTCCAGCGCCTTGTTCGAGAGCAGGCCTTCGACGAAGGCCCATGCCGGCGCGATGTTGCGCGCGGCGAGGAACAGCGCCGCGATCACCAATTCCTTGACCGCGTTCGCGTTGGCACCCGGCGCGTTGAACACCGGGATGCCGCGCTGCGAAAGCCCGGCCACCGGGATGTTGTTGGTACCGGCACCGGCGCGTCCCACCGCACGCACGCTGTCCGGGATCTTCATCGAGTGCATGTCGGCGGAGCGCACCAGGATGGCGTCCGGGTGGGCGATCCCGGCTGCGACCTGGTAGCGATCGCGTGGCAGTCGTTCCAGTCCTTTCCGCGAGATGTCGTTAAGCGTGAGGATCTTGAATCCCATCAGCCGTGCCGCCTTTCGAAATCTCGCATGAATTCCACAAGCGCGGTGACGCCCGCTGCTGGCATGGCGTTGTATATGCTCGCGCGCATGCCGCCCACCGAGCGATGACCGGCCAGATGCGCGAGTCCCGCGGCAGCCGATTCGGCGAGGAAGGTCTTTTCGAGTTCCGGCTTCGCTACATTGAATGGCACGTTCATCCAGGACCGGCAGTTGCGGGCGACCGGACTTGAGTAAAAGGTGGAGGCGTCGATCGCGGCATACAGTGCGGTCGCCTTGGCGCGATTGAGTTCGGCCATCGCCACGAGCCCACCCTGGCGCTTTAGCCACTGCAGCACGAGCCCGGCGAAGTACCAGCCAAATGTCGGCGGTGTATTCAGCATCGAGCCTGACTCGGCGAATGCCTTGTAATCGAACACCGAAGGCGTCCCCGGCCGGGCCCGGCCCAGCAGGTCATCACGAACGATGGCGACCGTGATACCGGATGGCCCGATGTTTTTCTGCGCACCCGCATAGATCAGCCCGAAGCGCGACACATCGAGCGGGCGCGACAGGATGGTCGAGGACATGTCGGCGACGAGCGGCACATCACCGGTCACGGGGATGTAGGGAAATTCGACCCCGCCAATCGTCTCGTTCGGCGTGTAATGAACGAATGCCGCGCCGCGGGTCAGCTTTAGCGACGACTGGTCCGGCACGGTCGAGTAACCGGATGCGGCCTCATCGGCGGCGATATCAACCGTCAGGAAGCGTCGGGCCTCCTTGATTGCACGCTCCGACCAGTGGCCAGTGTGGATGTAGTCGGCCCGCGCGCCAGGCTGTGACAGATTCAGCGGCACCGCCGAGAATTGCCCGGTCGCACCCCCTTGCATGAACAGGACCTTGTAGCCTGACGGGATCGCGAGCAATTCGCGCAGATCGGCCTCGGCCTGCTCGGCAACCGCCATGAAGGCCTTGCTGCGATGGCTGGTCTCCATGACCGACACGCCGCCCTGCCAGTCGATCATCTCATCGCGTGCCTGTTCCAATACGGGTAGCGGCAGCGCCGCCGGGCCCGCGGAGAAATTGAAGACGCGCACGAAGTGAATCCGCCCGCCGGCCTCAGCCGGCACCCTCGCCGTCCCCGGAATCTTCCCCGGCGATGCGCTCCAGCCCAACGAGTTTCTCGACTTCCTCGAGCCGCATGATCCGCACACCCTGGGTGTTGCGGCCGAGCACCGGGATGTCGCTGACCGGCACGCGAACCAGCGTGCCGCTCGAGTTGATCAGCATGATCTCGTCGTCGGGCTTTACCTGCAACGCGCCCACCAGCGCGCCATTGCGGTCGCTGGTCTGCAACGCGATGACACCCTGGCCGCCCCGGCCGTGCAGCGGGAACTCGCCCATGTCGGTCAGCTTGCCGTAGCCACGCTCGGATACGGTCAGGATGGGCCCATCGCCCAGCACGATCAGCGAAGTGACGCGCTGCCCATCGCCAAGCCTGACGCCGCGCACTCCCGCGGCCTCCCGG
>JANPCY010000480.1:0-4263 GCA_031431175.1 Steroidobacteraceae bacterium
GGCTGACGCTGTCCTACGCGTTCTACGATGTCTCGCGCGTAGCCGGCGGCACCGGATAAGGGAACGCATCGATGTCACAGTATTACTTCCCGCATGGCAGCCGGCTGCCATTCTTCGGATCGGTGTCGCTATTCGTGCTGATGGCGGGCGCGGCCGCGACACTGAATGGCGCGAGCATCGGCGCCTGGGTGCTCGGCGCCGGCTTCCTGCTGCTCTGCGCGCTATTCTTCTTCTGGTTCGGCGAAGTCATCCGCGAAAACCAGGCCGGCATGTATAACGAACAAGTCGGCCGCTCATTCCGCATGGGGATGATGTGGTTCATCTTCTCCGAGATCATGTTCTTCGCCGCATTCTTCGGCGCGCTCTTCTACGCGCGACAGTTGTCGGTTCCCTGGCTCGGTGGAGACGGCGCCAAAGCGGTGTCGGGCCTGCTGTGGCCGGGCTTCGAAGCAGCCTGGCCCAGCAACGGGCCGGGCGCATTGAGTCCGCGCGATGATGGCAGCTACGAGATCATCCCGGCCTTCGGCCTGCCGGCCGTCAATACGGCGCTGCTGCTGACCTCCGGTCTCACGATCACGATCGCGCACCACGCAATGAAAATGGGCCGCCGTGGCGTGTTGAAGATTTTCCTCGCGCTGACCTTCCTGCTGGGGTTCACATTCCTCGGCGTCCAGGCCAAGGAATACGGGCACGCTTATCATGAACTCGGCCTGCAGCTCGGCACCGGCATTTACGGCTCGACCTTCTTCATGCTGACCGGCTTTCACGGCTTGCACGTCACCGTCGGCGCGATCATGCTGGTGGTGATCTGGCTGCGCGCCAGGAAGGGCCATTTCACGCCACGCCAGCATTTCGCGTTCGAGGCGGTCGCCTGGTACTGGCACTTCGTCGACGTGGTGTGGCTCGGGCTCTTCATCTTCGTCTACTGGTTATAGGGCTCTGCCTTGGGCGCTGCGGCAGTAGCAGGCAAGCGCTTCATCGCGATCGCCGGCAACATTGGCGCCGGCAAGACCGAGCTGACGCAATTCCTGTGCCGGCGCTACGACATCAAGCCGTTCTACGAGCCAAACGACCAGAATCCTTATCTCGCGGATTTCTACGCTGACATGAAGACCTGGGCCTATCGGTCCCAGGTTTTTTTCCTGACCCACAAGTTCCGGCTGCATCTGGAGCTTCAGGACGAGCCCGGTGCCGTCGTCCAGGACCGCACCATCTACGAAGACGCGGAGATCTTTGCGCGCAATCTCTACCGGCAACACCACATCGATGCGCGCGACTTCAAGGTCTACTGGCAGCTATACCAGTCAATCAGCGCGACACTCAGGCCGCCGGACCTGATGATCTACTTGCGCTGCCCGGTGCGGACGCTGCGAAAGCGCATCAAGCTGCGCGGGCGCGCGATGGAAAAAGACATCCCCGTCGTCTATCTGCGCAAGCTGAACCGGCTCTACGAAGACTGGTTCAAGCGCTACGACCTCTCGCCGGTGCTGGTGCTCGAGTCGGATCAGCTCGACTGGCTGACCGATCTGGTCGATCGCGTGGATCTCTTCCGGAAGATCGAGCGTTACATAGACTGAACAGCCTGACGCCGGCACAGAAAAGTAAGGCAGGCGAGGAAGAATGCGGCGAACCAATCGAGGGCACCGCCGCCGCCGCCACCACTGCCATCACCGCCAGCTGGCGCATCGTCGTCCACAATGGTCACGGTCGCGCTCGAGTTTGATCCCAGGGCTGTACCAGCCGACGGATCCGAAAGCGTGACAGTGAAGGTCTCGTTGGTTTCATCCGTCGTGTCGTTCATGATGTTGACCGCAATTGTCTTGTCGGCAGTGTCTCCGTCCGCCCAGTTGAGGGTTCCGCTCGCGCTCGTAAAGTCCGAGCCGGCAGTCGCCGAACCAGACGACGTCGCGTAACGCACGCTCACGGCGCCGTTAGCTGCGCCGCTCCGCGATACGACGAGGGAAACCGAACCGCCAGCCTCGCGAATGCTCGCTGCGCTGCTGGCAAAACCGAGCCCTGCATCATTATCCAGAATTCGCACCAGCTGACCACCGCCGAGAAACGGGATCGTGGCCCCGCCGGTCGGATTGCTCAGCATAATCGTGAAACCTTCATCGCCCTCCGCCGCTGCATCATCAAGAATCGTAACGGAAATGGATTTGCTGGCAGTGTCGCCATCGGGCCAGTTGAGCGTACCGGAAGAGGTCACGAAATCCGTTCCTGCTCTGGCAGTACCATTCTCCGTGCTGTATTTCACGCTGACAGCACCCGTCGAACCATTACTCCGCGAAACGCTTGCATGTATCACGGTGGCAGCCTCTTCAACTTGTATTTGGTCCAGGCCATTCCGGAAAAACAATTCTCCCGGACCATCTTCACTCGCAATATCCGTGTTGGCTTCACTGGCTGCAAGCTGGGCACCGCCCGTCGGCGCCGAAAGCGTCAACGAGAAGTCCTCGTTTGACTCGGCCACGGCATCATCGATGATGTTGACGGTGAGCGTTTTGTCGCTCGCAACGCCGCCGTTCCAGGTGAGCGTACCGGACGCATCCTCAAAGTCAGAACCGGGCTGTGCCTGGCCTGCCGCCGTCGCGTAGTTCACGCTGACCGTTCCGGTCCTGCCCCCGGTCCGGCGAACGGTGTAGGTGACCATTGCAGCGGTCTCGGCGACGGACTGATTGGTGACAGAGAATCCGATTCGGCCCGGAAATGCGGCGCCGTCGTCGAATCGAGCTGCGCCGAAAGTACCGAGTGAGTTCGGTCCTGCAGCAACATACTTGCCGTCTGCCTGCTGGATCAGCGCAACGCCTGTTGATACGTGGGCGGTGTTTCCGGTGCCGAAATCCGCTGTGGTAACGCCGTCGATCCCGTAGGTTGTGTCGAGCGCGCCATCGGAGTTGAAGCGCGTCAGAATCATGTCCTGGCCCCCGGCGTCAGTGCCGCGGGATCCGGTGGCGACCAGCTTGCCATCCGCCTGCACGACAATCGAGTTCAGATAACCGTCATTGCCCAGATCCACGACAGCCTTTCCCGCAGCCCCGAAGCTGTTGTCGAGGCTGCCATCCTCGTTGACGCCGAGCAGTATTGCGCTGCTGCCAGTCCCACCAAGGGGCACCGTATTGCCCGCGACGACGATTACACCGTCGGGCTTGATTGCGACGGTCATCGCCGTTTCGCTGCCCCCATCAATGTCGACGGTCAGCAGGCCGTCGCCGTCAAACGAGGGATCGAGCGCCCCATTCGCCGTCACGCGCGCAATGCCGATATCCCGCCTGGCCGGTCCGACGACCGGACCGACAGCCACGAGTTTTCCGTCCGGCTGCTGCGCAATGTCACTGGCCCAGGACTCAGAACCGTCGCCAAAGTCGATGAGCGTCGTACCGCCGGTACCGAAGGTCGCGTCGAGCGTTCCGTTGGCGTTGAATCTCGCGAACACAAGTTGGGAAGGGATGCCGAGAGAATACGTGGCGCCCGCAATGACAAATTTACCGTCGGCTTGCTTGACCAGGCCGGACGCGGAATTTCTACTGTGGAGGTAATTGCTAATGTGGATTTCCAATCTCGTCCGTCCGCCGTTGCCGAACGTGGAATCGAGAGTTCCATCGGCATTGAAGCGTGCCAGCGCGATATCTATGGAACCATCGGTGTCAGAGGCTTCGCCGGCCAGCACCAGCTTCCCGTCCGGCTGCTGGATCACGGCTGATGCGAAATCATCCAGACCCACGAAATCTGCGCCCGCAATACCGTCAGTACCGAAGGTGACATCCGGCGTCCCGTCCTCCATAACGCGCAATGCGATGAAGTTGCTACCGTCATCGGGATTCAAGGTGGCATCGCCGGCGAAAACGAGCTTGCCGTCGCTTTGCTGGACAACCGCGTTTGCGCTGCTGCCGTAATTGCCGATATTCAGGGACAAGAGACCGCTGCTGTTGAAGCCCGGATCAAGATCTCCGGGCGCCGCCAGCGCGATGCCCACGCCGAACAGCAAGGTCGATGCAACTACGAAACCACGCGCGCGCGGGCGAGAACTCACAAGCGCGACGTAAGACTGTCTGTTGACCATGGCTGGCTACCCCTTCATTAGCAGCGCGACGATCGATCCCGCGAGCGCTGCCGCAGCCCGATTGGCGAGTGACATGTATGTTTCCGGACCCATGCTCGCGGCGAACGCTTACCGATAATGATTAAGAGTGCGGAACGGCCCGCGCGGGTACCGGAATTTTCTGCGTGTGCGGGAGAAGGGAGCGAAAAGCTGATGTCACT
>JANPCY010000481.1:0-6634 GCA_031431175.1 Steroidobacteraceae bacterium
GAATCGCTGGTCATGCCGGCGCCGCTGCTGCGGCCGCGTGGCCTGGGCACCGAGCAACTGGCGATCAGCGGGATCGGCGACGGCACCGTTCGTCTCTCGATCGGCATCGAGGATACCGGTGACCTGATTGCGGATCTCGAGGTGGCGCTTGGGTGCGCCGCGGACGCCTGACCGACGCCTCAGAAGGCGTAGCCGAGTTCGATGCCCGCGTATGCGCTTTCGTCACCTTCCTGACGTCGTGCGCCTGCCTTGAATCCGACCGACCATTGCGAATCTGCCGGCTTCAGGATCAGCAACAGGCCCGCCGCAGCGGATTGCGACTCGTTGTTGCCACGGGCCAGCACTTCGCCACCGATTGAGACTGCGGGCGTCCAGCCATGCGTCAGTCGCAGGCGGCCCCAATACTCGCCCTGCTGGCTGGCGACGGATCCAATCGCACCCACACGCCAGCCCGGCGCGAACTCACGCTCTCCCTGCAGCTGCAGCTTGACGCCCACCTGGTTGCCGCGCGCCTCGGCCGTCGAATCGTCCGGCGACAGCTTCGTGTCCGTGAAGCGCAAGCCGATTGACACATTGGCCCATCCGCTTGCGGACGATCCGCCGTATCCGATCGCAGCTTCGGCGCCTTGGGCGCGTGCCCTGATCCTGCCGGTTCCGCCGTCGTACTCATAGCCAAAGTGGTCCAGCCAGTAGCGTTGCAGGATTCCGCGGCCGTTCTCGCCGGCCCGCCCGGTCACGATCAAGCCGAGATAGCTGTAGTAGGCCTCGTCAGCGTACTCGCCGCCGGCCAGCAACAGTCGGTCATCTGCGGCAGCTGGCAATGCGCTGCAGCATGCGAGCAGCAAGACCAGTCGACGTGCGTTCATGCAGTGAGCCGATACAGATAGATTGGTGCCGAATGGGTATCGAGCCGTGACTGTGCCGTCAGGCGGCCACGCACGCTGCGCGAGCCCCGGATTGTCACTTCCTCCGCGCGCAGCGGGCTGTCCTCCGGCAACGATCCCAGTGTCGCGATCATGCGCGCATTGCCGGGGCCATTCCCGGTCGAGATGAAGCCGACGCCGATTTTCGTATCGATTCCACCGCATTCGTACACAAGTGGTGACCAACGCCGGCCCGCAAGCGCCCGCGACGCGCGGCGGGAACCGGTAAATACGTCGTGCATCCATTCAAGCGGCGTGCGCGTGCGATCCTCCAGCCCGTTCAGGCGCCACTGCAGATCCGAGCCGAACAGGAATTGCTCGAGTTGATTGCAGTCACCGGCAGACGCCCAGCGGAATTCGCAACCGGCGGCCGGCGGCGCGCCGGCGGCTTCATCTGCCGCCGATGCGTGAGAACGGACGATCGCCTCGATCGCGAGGCTTCCAGTCGGCAGCAGCAGCTCACCCGTCACCATATCGCCAATCCGCGTCGATCTTGCCGCAAAACCCTCCAGCCGGAATCCAAGCGGCGACAGGTCGGCGGCCAGCGCCATTGACGGACGCCCCGACGAGGCGACGCGTACTGGTACCGCCAGTGGAAAGCGGTACTCGCGACGCTTGAAACCAGAAAGACGCAGCGCAAACCGGATGGCGAGCGCAGCCAGGCCCAGTGTCAACGATGCCCAGATCAGGTTGGCGACCAGCGCGCCGGGCGGCAGGCCGCCGCCGCGCCAGAACAGGAAGATGCCGGCGGGAATCGCGATTGCGTTCAGTGACAGCACCAGGTACTGCGGCCACAGGAACCGGTTCGTATTCACGTCGTCGCCCTGTTTCTTCGGCGTGACGACGAAACGCAGGTTGCGCAGGAAGAATCCGAATGTCGCGGTGATGAAGACTGCAAACCGGATCATCGTGTACTGTTCCGTCAGCACTGTGCGACCGTATCCGCGTGCGACTTCCTCGAACACCCAGAATGTCAGCAGGTAGTAGGGGATGAAGCGGATCAGGAACTCGGCGTCAATGGCGAGGATCGGCATGGCACCCGTGGTCAGCACCAGCACAGGTGCGCTGAAGAATACGGCGCGTTGCCAGCCCTCGAAATAGGCAAGCACAGTCGCGAGATAGGACAGTCGTTGCCGCAGACTCAGTCCACGGCCGAACAGGATGTGCTCCTTGCGCCACACCTGCATTGCCCCCTGGCCCCAGCGCAGGCGTTGTTTCAGAAACGGAATCGCGGTCGAGGGCGCCAGTCCGAACGCAAGGGACCGTCCGTAGTAGACGGAACTCCAGCCGCGCTTGTGCAACTTGAGTGAAGTGTGGATATCTTCGGTGACCGTTCCGGTCGCGAATCCGCCGATGTCATCAAGCGCGGCGCGCCGGACGACGGCGCAGCTGCCGCAAAAAAACGCGGAATCAAGCCGATCCTTGCCGGGCTGGATGACACGGAAGAACAATGACTGTTCGCTCCAGACCAGCGAGCCGCCCTGGTCCAGCCGATGCTGGAACGAGTCCAGGTTGTAGAAATCCTGCGGTGTCTGCACAAAGGCAACCCGCTCATCGCTGAAGAAGCCAAGCGTCTCTGCCAGAAACTGCGCGGCCGGAGCATGGTCGGCATCAAAGACGGCGATGAATTCCGCGTCAGTGTGCTTAAGCGCATTGTTGAGATTACCCGCCTTGGCGTCTGAATTCTCCGTTCTGGCAAGGTAACGGCACCCAAGTTCTGTCGCCAGGGCGCGCATCGACGCCCGGTTACCGTCGTCGAGCAGCCAGACTTCGCCGGCATGCTCCATGCGCATTGCGGCCATCACTGTTCGACGCACTATGTCGACAGACTCGTTGATGGTCGGCACGAATACTGCGGCGTGTGCATCCGATGGCACCGGCAGCGGTTTACGGGTTTTCAGCTGCCAGCAGATGTACAAATAGAGCAGCGCACAGCTGAAGCCAAACAGCTCTGCCGCGTAAACAACGACTGAGAAAACCATCGCATCGGGGTTGAATGTCGTCGGTCGCCAGCTCAAGTACCAGATGCCGACGCCGACCAGCAGAAGCACCAGCACGCGTTGCGTTGACGTCAGCGATGCAAGCCTTGCGGGCGGATATTCCGGTTCTTCCATACCCGAGACGGTACGGGTCTACCGGCCATGGGAGCCGGCAGCCAGTCGCAGTTCGGGAGTCTTATGTCACGTGAAGAATCAGAATCCGTGACGCAGGCCACATCAGAAGCTGCCTGCGACCCGCACGCGGTGCGGGTGATAGGGCAGCACCTCGACGACATCGCCGTCCCGCAGCCGCTGCTGCAGCGCCCGCCACCAGCCCGCCTCGAGGATCTCGCCGTGCTTGTCGAGAAACACCTGGCGCAGGCGCCCCTCGAAGCCGAGAAAAGTCTGGAAGGTTTCCGGAAAAACGTCGTTGTCGGCGACATAGAACCAGCTTTCAGCGCGCATTTCGTCCTCGTGGGTCGGTGCTTGTGGAAGGTCGCGAAACCGGCAGTCCGTGATCCGGCATAGTTCATCGTAGTCGTAGAAAATCACGCGGCTGTGGCGCGTGACCCCGAAATTCTTCAGCAGCAGGTCGCCCGCAAAAATGTTCGTGTAGGCGAGATCGCGGATCGCCTGGCCGTATTCGATCACGGCGAGCTCAGCGTCCTCTGGTTTGGCGCTTCGCAGGTAGAGATTGAGCGGAATCATGCGCCGTTCGATGTAGGCATGGCCGACGATGACGTCATCGTTCTCGACGTGCACATTCAACGCGCATTCGCTGGTCAGCTCGGCCAGCATGTCCGGGTCAAAGCGGTGGCGCGGCAGCCGGATCCGCTTGAATTCCTGGGCATCGACCAGGCGCCCGGCGCGGTCGTGCTTGAAGACCATGTCGTACTTGGCCATGACCTCCTCGCGCCGGATGCTCTTGACGGCCGGAAAGGTGTCGCGAATGACCTTGAAAATGACATCAAAGTTCTCGAGCGTGAAACAGGCCATCACCAGGCCGCGTTCCCCTGGCGCGCGGATGAACCGGTCGCCGGTTTTGTCGAGGTGCCGGAAGATCTCGCGGAAGCGTTCGGTCTTGCCCTGCTTGGCACGACCGAGCACGGTAAACATTTCAGAGGTGGGCTTGCCCGGCAGGATCGAGCGCAAGAACAGCACTGCCTCGCCAACGCGCTCAAGGTCCACGTGGAAGTAGGAGCGCGTGAAGCTGAACAGGATCGAGACATCGCTCTCGCGAAGCATCACGGCGTCGACCAGCACGCCGCGCGGCGTGTTGCGAAATGCAATCGCGAGCGGCAGCATCCAGCCCTCGCCGAGGATCCGGCCCACCACGTAAGCCCTGCTCATCTGGTAGAAGACCGGCCGGATGACCTCGACCTCGCGTAGTGGACGCGCCTCTCCTATCTGCTGGAGGTGCATCTTCACGTCGGTCGCGACGTGGCGGACGCTGCTCTCGAAGTCGTACCAGGGCGTGCGGAACCGGAAGTCCGAAATAAGTTCCTCGAACAGCAATTCGACAGAGCCGCGATTGCCATAACGGTTCGTGCTGACACTTGAGCCGATGCCGCGCAGCGGATCGACATCGAGCGCAAAGAACTCGATGGCCGCGTCAACACCGACAGTGCCGAATAACCGCCTGGTGATCGAGCTGAAAAAGGTCTTCAGGAATTCCGGGTCGGTCAGCCCGGCAATCTGCGCGCCATAGAGTGTCTTGATCGACGCCCACAGCGCGGTGTCCATCGCGCGTGCGCCGAGGCGCTGGCGCAGCTCCGAAGCGGTCTGGTTGACCATGCTCGAGTAGAGATCAAGGCGCTCGACGACGTCCGCCTGCACGCCGCCCCAGTCGCGGTTTTCGAAACGCTCGGGCGCGCGCCGCGTGATGGCCCGGTACTCGGCGTTGTAACGCGCGAACGCGGCGACGATTGCAGCAGCGCAATCATGCACATGCGCGAAATCGTCCGGCGGCCCGGAAGCCTCAGCCACGGCCGCAAATGGCGCGGTGGAGCGCGGCCATGCGCGTCAGGCCATGTTGCGGATCAGCGCGTCGCCGAATTCGCTGCACTTGACCGCGGTGGCACCATCCATAAGTCGCGCGAAATCGTAGGTAACCACCTTTTCGCCAATCGACCTGTCCATGGAGCGGATAACGAGGTCTGCGGCTTCGATCCAGCCCATGTAGCGAAGCATCATTTCACCAGACAGGATCACCGAGCTCGGGTTGACCTTGTCAAGATTGGCGTACTTGGGTGCCGTACCATGGGTTGCCTCGAATATGGCGTGGCCGGTCAGGTAATTGATATTGCCGCCGGGCGCGATGCCGATGCCGCCGACCTGCGCGGCCAGCGCGTCCGAGAGGTAATCGCCATTGAGATTCATCGTCGCGATGACGTCGAACTCTTCCGGGCGCGTCAGAATCTGCTGCAGCGTAATATCGGCGATCGCGTCCTTTATCAGCACGCGGCCCGCGGCGATGGCCTTCATCTGCTCGTCAATGGCAGCCGCATCGCCCCTGGCGGCACGCGTTCGTTCCCACTGGTCCCAGCTGTAGGTCTTGTCGCCAAATTCACGTTCGGCGAGCGCGTAAGCCCAATTGCGGAACGCGCCCTCCGTGTACTTCATGATGTTGCCCTTGTGCACGATGGTCACGCTCTTGCGCCGATTGATGATCGCGTACTCGATCGCGGCCCGCGCCAGGCGCTCGGTGCCTTCGCGCGACACCGGCTTGATGCCGATGCCGGAGCTGTCAGGGAATCGGATCTTGCCGTAGAGTTTCGGGAAATTATCCTTCAGTAGTGCGAGGAACTTCGTGTTTTCGGCGGAGCCCGCCTCGAATTCGATGCCGGCATAGATGTCCTCCGTGTTCTCGCGGAAGATCACCATGTCCACCTTCTCGGGCGAGCGCACCGGCGAGGGCACACCGACGAACCAGCGCACCGGACGCAGGCAGACATAGAGATCGAGCATCTGGCGCAGCGCAACGTTTAAAGATCGGATTCCACCACCGATCGGTGTCGTCAGCGGCCCCTTGATCGAGACGAGGTACTCGCGGCAGGCCGCGACGGTCTCGTCGGGCAGCCAGGTATTCATCAACCGATTGGCCTTCTCGCCGGCATAGACCTCCATCCAGGCGATCCGGCGCTTGCCGCCATAGGCCCCGGCAACCGCCGCATCGAGCACCCGCACGCTGGCCTTCCAGATGTCCGGGCCGGTGCCGTCGCCTTCGATGAACGGAATGATCGGCCGGTCGGGAACCTGCAGCTTGCCGTTGGAAACACGGATCTTTTCGCCATCCGCTGGCGGCGCAATGGTGACTGCGTTCATGGGCCTGGATGTACCTCGGTAACGAGCAAATTTTAGCACAGGGCCCTGGTCGTCCTGGTCGTGGCGGATCGTGATGCGAACGGCATCCCGAGGGGCATGTCATTGACCATTGGCAGGGTCCGGCGTAGTGTCGTATGCGTCATGGGTTTGTTAGCTAGCCTCCGCCGTCATCAGATCAGGTCCTCGCGCCTGGTTGCCGTGCTTGCGGCGGTCGCCTGGTTCGGGGTCGCAGTCGCACCATGCCAGGCGTCAACGGACGCAGGGCATATGGGCTCGTCGCACCGCGGCTCGATGCCGGCAGCTAATTGCGATTATTGTCCAGACACGACTTCCAGTTCCGACGCGCCGTGCGCGATAGTTGCTGCTAGTGATTGCCTGGCACAGGGTCAGGCAATCGTGGTCGACAAC
>JANPCY010000482.1:0-8928 GCA_031431175.1 Steroidobacteraceae bacterium
GGCACGACCGGCTACGAGGAAGCGGCAGCCCAGGGCCTGCTCGCAGGCATCAATGCAGCGCTCGCCGTGTCCGGCCGCGCCCCCTGGTGGCCGCGTCGCGACGAGGCCTACCTCGGTGTGCTCGTGGATGACCTGATCACCCGCGGCGCGATCGAACCCTACCGCATGTTCACGAGCCGCGCCGAGTACCGCCTGCTGCTGCGCGAGGACAACGCGGATTACAGGCTGACGCCGATCGGCAGAGACCTCGGGCTCGTGGATGAGTCACGCTGGGATTTCTTTAGCCGCAAGCGCGACGCGACCGAGGCGGAGATCGAAAGACTCTCCGGAATATTGCTTCGGCCTGGAACCCCAGCCGGTGACGAGGCGGCCGAACTGTTGGGTGCGGCGTTGCCACGCGAACAGCGTGCCTTCGAATTGTTGCGCCGCCCGGATGTGGATTACGCCGCACTGACTTCACTCGCCGCGGTCGGAACACTTGCGACGGATGATGACGAACGCCTGACACCGCAGGTTGCGCTGCAGGTCGAGGTTCGCGCGAAGTACTCAGGTTATATCGAGCGGCAGCAAGCCGAAATCGAGCGGCAACTGCGCCACGAACAGACGCGCCTGCCCGATGCCATTGACTACGCGGTCGTAGCGGGCCTCTCAAACGAGGCGCGCCAGCGACTTTCCGAATCGCGACCGGAGACCGTGGGTCAGGCCTCGCGCCTGCCGGGCATCACGAGCGCGGCGATCTCGATATTGCTTGTGCATCTCAAGAAGCGCGCGCGGGCCGCATGAGCCTGGGGCGCGGCGCAGCAATCGTCACATTGCTGGCGGCAGGCCTCTGGACCGCCTGGGTTTTCAGCACGCGCGAGGCCGTACCGCCAGCCGCAGCCTCACAGGAACTGCGGCGCGGCAACGGCACGGAGCCCGATTCCATCGATCCGCAACTGGCGCGTATGGAAGCGGCGATGACGATCCTGCGCGACTGCTACGAGGGGCTCATCTCGATGGCGGCGGACGGCAGCGTCGTCGCGGGCGCTGCGGAATCCTGGTCTGTGAGCGAGGACGGGCGCAGCTATACCTTCAGACTGCGAAAGGACGCGCGCTGGTCGAATGGCGATACAGTGGTTGCGGAGGATTTCGTCTTTGCGTTTCGCCGTCTCGTGGACCCGAAAACGGCATCGCAGTACGCATTGATGCTGGAGCCGGTCGTGAACGCGACCGAGATCGTCGCTGGTCGCAAGCCGCCGGACACCCTCGGTGTCTCGGCACCGGATGCTTCGACACTCGCCGTGCGGCTCATGGAGCCCTCGGCTTATTTCCTCGCGCTGCTTTCGCATCCGAGTACCTTCCCGGTGCATCGAGCAACGCTGGCCGCGCATCCAAAGGATTTCGCGCGGCCCGGCATCGTTGTGACCAATGGCGCATTCGTGCCCGTGGACTGGCAGATCGGCTCGCACATCATCGCCGCGCGCAACAAACATTATTGGAATGACGCCGCGATGCGACTGGCATCCGTTCGCTATTTGCACGTAGCCGATCCAGTGACTGAGCTGACACGGTTCCGTGCAGGCGACCTCGATGTGACCTATACGATTCCACCGGGAGAAATGTCGCGGATCGAGAAGGAGCTTCCGGGGCAGCTCCACATTGCGCCGCATATCGGCGTCTACTACTACGGCTACGCACTCGACATGCCGCCGTTTCGCGATGCGAAGGCGCTCCGTCGCGCGCTGACGATGGCGATCGACCGCCATGTGCTGACGAAGCAGGTGCTGGGCGATGGCGAGCGCCCCGCATACAGCTGGGTGCCGCCCGGCATAGCGGGTTACGATCCGCAGACCTTCGCGTGGGCCGAGCTTGCGAAGGAAGCCCGCATCGCGGAAGCGCGACGGCTGTATGCCGAGGCCGGCTACCGGAAGGAACGACCGCTGGTAGTCGAACTGCGCACCAGCAAGAGTCCGTTGCACGACCGGATTGCACTCGCGGTGACCGCGATGTGGCAGGAAGTGCTCGGTGCCGAGGTGAGCTTTCGTTCCGAGGACTTCCGCGTTCTGAAGCAGGCGATCGACGCACGCGAGACTGTGCTGTTCCGCGGCAGCTGGATCGGCGACTACAATGATGCGTATTCCTTCCTGCAGGTGTTGAAGGGCGGCTTCGGCATCAACCTGCCGCGCTACCACAATGACGCCTACGACCAGGCGCTCGCAGCCGCAGCACGCGCTGGCGGCACGGAACGCGCCCAGTTGCTCGCAAGCGCCGAGCGCCAACTGCTCGATGACATTCCCGTCATTCCGCTTTACTTCTACGTGTCTAAACACCTGGTGGCGCCACGCGTCAGCGGCTGGTACTCCAATGTCATGAATGTCACGTACAGCAAGGATCTCGCGCTCACACCGTAGGTTACGGCGCTCCGGTCGGCCGGCCCGCGGCTCGCTCCGCGGGAACTTACGAGCTCACCGCGGGCCACCCGCACCGTCGCACCGCAACCCGCTGGTGCCGAAGACCCTGCGGTACGTGTCTTGTCGTTGGGCGGTGGCAGGAGCGCCATATAGGGCTATCATTTGTCGATATTGTCGCCGTGCGGAGAAATGTGATGAGCATCTTTTTTCAGTTCGACGTGAAATCCATCGACGGCAGCGCCAACCTGCTCGGCAGCCTGAAGGGCAAGGTCGTGCTGGCCGTGAATGTGGCGAGCCGCTGCGGCCTGACGCCCCAGTACGCCGGGCTCGAGGAACTGCACGAAGAACTCGCGAAGGAAAACTTCGCGGTCGTCGGCTTTCCCTGCAATCAGTTCGGCGCACAGGAGCCCGGAAGTGAGGAGGAGATCCAGACCTTCTGCTCCGCGACCTACGGCGTGACCTTTCCGATGAGCGCGAAACTCGAGGTCAATGGCAACGGCCGGCACGCACTCTACGCCTGGCTGACCGACCCCGCGAACGGCCATGCGGGCGAGATCCAGTGGAATTTCGAGAAGTTCCTGATCGGCCGCGACGGGCGCTTGCTGAAACGCTATGCGCCGACGACCAAACCGCGCGACAACGGCCTCATGCAGGACATCGCGGACGCGTTGTAGCCGCAAATGCATTAATATTGCGGACCACCCGGAGATGAACCCGATGCGACTCGATCACGCCGGCAAGGCGCTATTCGCAGCCATCGCGTTGCTGCTCACTGCACCCGTGCTCGCAGACGATGGCGATGCAGAGCGCGGCCGCAAACTCGCCTATGGCTGCATGGGTTGCCACGGCATCGAGAACTACAAGAACGCCTACCCGAAATATTCCGTGCCGAAGCTCGGCGGCCAGAGCGCGGCCTACATCGCCGCGGCGCTTGCGGAATACGACGCCGGTGCACGTTGGCACCCGACCATGAAAGGCATGGCATCGACGTTGTCGGCGCAGGATCGCGCTGATCTTGCGGCATGGTTCCAGGGCGCGCAACGTGCCAGGTCGGGCGCGAGTGCGGTCGGCACCGCGCCCGCGACGGCTGCGGCCTGCACGGCCTGCCACGGCCAG
Organism: Steroidobacteraceae bacterium; assembly: GCA_031431175.1. Classification (GTDB taxonomy): domain Bacteria; phylum Pseudomonadota; class Gammaproteobacteria; order Steroidobacterales; family Steroidobacteraceae; genus SCUD01. The sequence goes on from JANPCY010000482.1 coordinate 3,507, forward strand.
GACGGCGTCGGCACCCTGCCGGGGAATCCCACGCTCGCCGGCCAGCACGCCGATTACCTGGCGCAGGCGCTCAACGACTATCGGCTGGGCAAGCGCCGGAATCCGATCATGGGCCCCTTCGCGGGCCAACTGACGCGGGACGACATCCAGGCGCTCGCCGCGTATTTCTCAAGCCAGTCCGGGCTCACGACGCCCAAGCGCTAGCCGCGCGGGCTTGCTCAAGCCCATGCGATCATGGACGGCAATGACCGCGGATATATCCGGAAAGTTGACCGAATTCGGTGCCGGCATCACGGCGATCGACGCGGATTACGTGCGCCCGCGTCTCGCCGCATCGCATCTGATCGTTGACGATGGCCGCGCGGCATTCGTGGATACCGGCACCACGCTCTCCGTGCCGAACCTGCTTGGCGCGCTTGAAATCAAGGGCATCGACCCAGCCGATGTGGACTGGGTGCTGACGACGCATGTCCATCTCGATCATGCGGGTGGGGCGGGCGCGCTGATGCGGGCGCTGCCGAACGCGCGCTGCGCCGTGCATCCCCGTGGCGCACGCCACCTCGCGGAGCCATCAAAGCTGATCGCCGGCTCGATCGCGGTTTACGGCGAGCAGCGTTGCCGGGAGCTCTATGGCGAGATCGTTCCCGTCGACGAAGCGCGCATGTTCATTCCGGAGGACGGCGACCGCATCACGCTCGGCTCGCGCACATTCGAGCTGATTCACACGCCAGGCCATGCGCTACATCATTATTGTGTCGTGGACCTCGATCACGACCGGATTTTTTCCGGCGACACCTTCGGCATCTCCTACCGGGATTTTGACGTGGATGGACGCGCACTCATCTTCCCAACCACGACGCCGGTACACTTCGACCCGGAAGCGCTTTGCAGCTCGGTGGACCGGCTGATGAGTTACAAGCCGGAGGCGATCTACCTGACGCATTACGCAGAGGTCCGCGAACTCGGGCGCCTGGCAGGTGAGATGAAGGATCGCGTGCGCGCGTTCGCGGACCTGGGCCGCCGCCTTGCGAAGACGCCGGATCGTAGCCGCCTGCTGCGCGCGGAGATGTATACGATGCTGTCAGGCTGGGCTGACGAGCACGGCTTCCGGGGCGATGAAAAGAAGTTGCACTGGCTGCTCGACGATGACGTCGAGTTGAACAGCCAGGGCATCGAAGTGTGGCTGGACAGGGGATCCGCATGAACAGTTTCAGGGCATTCAGGATTCACGAGCGCGAGAAGCGTATCGAAGCCGGCTTCGAGACGATGAGCATCGACGAGCTCACGCCCGGCGATGTCGTGATTCGCGTGCGCTATTCGAGCATCAATTACAAGGACGCGCTTGCGGCGACCGGTGCCGCGAGAATCCTGCGCCGCTATCCGCTGAATGGCGGCATCGACCTGTCGGGGGAAATCGCGAGTTCGACCGATGCACGTTACGAGCCCGGGCAGCCGGTGCTGGTGACCGGTTGCGGCCTCAGCGAGACCGTGGACGGTGGCTACGCCGAATACGCGCGCGTCACCGGAGATTCGGTGATCCGCCTGCCGGACGGCATCGACCTGATGCAGGCCATGGCGCTCGGCACCGCGGGATTCACCGCCGCACTCGCAATCCATCGCATGGAACACAACGGGCAGACGCCTGCGAAGGGCCCGATCGTCGTGACCGGCGCCAGCGGCGGCGTGGGCTCGATCGCGGTGGACCTGCTGGCGGGCCGCGGCTATGAAGTAGTCGCGGTCAGCGGCAAGCCGGAGGCCGACGAATTCCTGAAGACGCTCGGCGCGACCCAGGTCCTGCGCCGCCAGGAAGTCGACCTCGGCAGCCGGCCGATGGAAGCCGTGCGTTGGGCTGGCGCGATCGACAACGTCGGTGGCGAAATGCTGACCTGGCTCACGCGCACGGTGGATTTCTTCGGCAACATCGCGAGCATCGGCCTCGCCGGCAGTCCGAAACTCGAGACGACCGTGCTGCCCTTCATCCTGCGCGGCGTGAATTTGCTCGGCATCACCTCGTCCTCGACGCTCCGCGATGTGCGCCTCGACGTATGGCGGCGGCTCGCATCGGACCTGCGGCCGCGGCATTTCGACCGTCTCGTCACCAGGACCATCGGCTTCAATGAATTGCCGGGGGCCTTCGACGACTACATGAAAGGCCGCGTGCTCGGGCGCACGGTCGTGAAGATCGCCTGAGTGCCCGCCGATCCTCTGGAAAGAACGCTGGTCGTCGGCGCGAAGGAACAGGGCATTGCACTCGATCCGGCGCAGGCGGCGGCACTGCTGCGCCTGATCAGCGAACTTCGGGAATGGAACCAGCGCTTCAACCTGACCGCGATCACCGATCCGGTGGACATGGTCCGTAAACACCTGCTGGATTCGCTGTCGGTGCAGCCGTACCTGCGCGGCACGCGCATCGCCGATGTCGGCACCGGCGCGGGTTTCCCGGGCCTGCCGCTTGCCGTGATCAACCCGGAGCGGCAGTTCGCGCTGATCGAGGCGACTGGCAAGAAAGCCCGCTTCGTCCGGCATGCAGCGGATGTCATGGGACTCGCGAATGTCGAAGTCATCCCCGCGCGGTCCGAGGATTGGCGGGGACCTGCGCCATTCAACGGCGTCCTGACGCGCGCGCTCGGGAAACTCGCTGATTTCGTGCGTGTTGCGGGACATTTGTGCGCTCCCGGGGGCCGCTTGCTCGCGATGAAAGGCCGCCACCCGGACTCCGAGATCGCGGCCCTGCCGTCTGGCTGGCGGGCAGTCGCCGTGCACGACGTGCGAATTCCCGGTCTCGCCGCAGAGCGTTGTATCGTGGAGCTCGGGAGAGCCTGAGTCATGAAGCGCATCATCGCGGTGGCGAACCAGAAGGGCGGCATCGGCAAAACGACTACGGCCGTGAATCTGACGGCATCGCTGGCGGTGACGAAGCGGCGTGTGCTGCTGGTGGATCTCGATCCACAAGGCAATGCCACGATGGGTTGCGGCGTGGACAAGAGATTGCTGGAGCGCTCCTCGACGGAGGTGCTGCTGGGAGACTGCGCCGCCTCCGACGCCATCGTTTCGATCGACCCGGGCGGCTTCGATCTCCTGCCGGCTAACCAGGACCTGACCGCTGCGGAAGTGCGATTGCTCGCAACCCCGACGGGGCGTGAGCACCGGCTGGAGCAGGCGCTCGCGCCGATCCGCGATCGCTATGACCTCATCCTCATCGACTGCCCGCCGGCGCTCAACATCCTGACGGTGAATGCGCTGACCGCGGCGGATTCCGTATTGATCCCGATGCAGTGCGAGTATTACGCGCTCGAGGGGCTCTCGGGCCTCGTCGGCACGATTGAACAGATTCGCGACTCGATCAATTCGCGCTTGCACATCGAGGGCATCCTGCGAACGATGTTCGACCCGCGCAATAATCTTTCCAACGACGTCTCGGCACAGTTGATCGAGCATTTCGGGGACCGCGTGTTCCGCACCAACATCCCGCGCAATGTGCGTCTTGCCGAGGCGCCGAGCTTCGGCGTGCCGGCGCTGTTCCACGACAAGGATTCGCGCGGCGCACTCGCCTATCTCGCGCTCGCCGGCGAGATGATCCGCCGCTCCGCAGAGCCCGAATAAAGGGGACGCAACCCTTTACCAAGCGATGTGATAAAGGGTTGCGTCCCCTTTTCCGCTAAACTTAGGGCGATGGCTGACAAGAAAAGAGGGCTGGGACGCGGGCTCGAGGCGTTGCTCGGGCAGGGCACGCCGCGCCCGGCGGCGAATGCGCCGGCCCAGGCACGGGACCAGCTGACGCACGTGCCCGTGGACCTGCTGGAAAAGGGCAAGTATCAGCCGCGCATGGACATGCGCGAGGAATCACTCGCCGAACTCGCTGACTCAATCCGGGCCCAGGGCGTAGTCCAGCCGATCGTAGTACGCCCCGTCGGCACGCCGACGGCGAACACCCCGCAGCGCTACGAGATCATCGCCGGCGAGCGCCGCTGGCGCGCTGCGCAGATCGCGGGCCTCGCCGACGTTCCCGCGATCGTGCGGCGCGTGGACGACGAAGCCGCGGTCGCGATGTCCCTGATCGAGAACATCCAGCGCGAGAACCTCAATCCGCTCGAAGAAGCGTTCGCGCTCTCACGCCTGATCACGGAATTCGAGCTGACCCACCAGCAGGCGGCCGAGGCCGTGGGGCGGTCGCGCGTCGCGGTTTCGAACCTGCTGCGCCTGCTGGAATTGCCCGACCAGGTGAAAACGCTCGTCGAGCAGCGCCAGATCGAAATGGGTCATGCCCGGGCACTGCTCGGCCTGACCAATCGGCGGCAGCTGGCGGAAGTCGCCGGCCTGGTTGCCAAGAAAGGCCTGTCCGTGCGCGACACGGAAGCACTGGTCAGGCGTCTCCTCGCGAGGCTCGCGGCCGGTGATTCAGAGCGCTCGGGATACACCGGCATGGAGCGGGACCCGGACATCAAGCGGCTCGAAGGGGACCTCGCCGACAAGCTCGGCGCGAAGGTCGAGTTGGTCCAAGGCGCCAAGGGCAAGGGCAAGCTGGTCATCAGCTATCATAGCCTCGACGAACTCGACGGAATCCTTGCGCACATCCGTTAGCGGGTAACAACACAACAGGCCAAAGAGGGGGTCGTCATGTTCAGGATCAATCGCCTGGGTCGCGCGCTGCTGGCTGCCTGCGCAACCGCACTGCTGGCACCGTCGCTCGCCGTCACGCAGGATCGCGACAACCAGGAAGTGTCGAGCTATGTGCTGACCGACGCAGGCCTCGCCAAGTACACGAAGGCGACGAAGAACCTGGCCGCGCTGCCTGCACGACCGCAAGGAAATTGCGATGAAGACGACAGCACGGATTCACAATCGCTGGACCAGGTGACCGCGAAATTGAATGCGGTACCGGGCGCCAGGGCGGCGATCCAGTCAGCAGGCATGACGACGCGTGAGTATCTGGTGTTCAACTTTTCCATCTTTCAGAATGGACTGGTGGCGTGGGCGCTGAGCCAACCCGGCGGCAAGCTGCCGCCCGGCACTTCGAAAGCCAACGTTGATTTCTACACCAGGCACGCAGCCGAAATCGAGAAGCTCGGCGCGCTCAAGAAGGACGGCGAGTGCGACGCACAGACGGACGAAGAATGACGTGATCGAGGAGGATCCGCATGCCGGTGAGGGTGCCTTGAGGGCGATCCTGGTCGGGGCGATGATCTGCGGCCTGCTCGCAATCGCGGGCTGCTCGCGACAGGGCAGCGAGTTTTCGCCGCCAGGCGCACCGCCGGGGGCGGATCGGTAATCCTGATTACCGATGGCGAAGAAAGCTGCAAGCGCGACGCCAAGGCGGCGGCACGCGAAATCAAGCCGTCAGGCGTGAATGTTACGCTCAACATCGTTGGCTTCACGCTGACTGGGAAAGCTGTCGAGAACGAACTCAGCCGCGAGCTGCCGC
>JANPCY010000483.1:0-3413 GCA_031431175.1 Steroidobacteraceae bacterium
CTTCGACACTCCCGTACTTCATGCGTAAGTCGTTCACGCGCACATAGCCGGTTGCTCCGGCCGCTAGCTGGAGCGCATACCAAAGCCCCTGTTGTGCGGAAACCGTCACTTCGGCGTCGCGCTTCAAGGTCGAGATCTTCGCCGATTCGAAGCTAGGCTCGGCATACACGTCGACGGTTGGCTTGATTACGACCGCGGCGATTTCCGCCGCGGCTCCCGAAGACATCAGGACTGACATGAACAGCCCGATCAGCAATGCGCGTATCACGCGTGCCCCCTTGGCTCTGAATCCACGTGAATCGAAGCGACTTCCATTCGGGCGAGCGGACGCTCGACCGATGTGGCCAGCACCTGGCCGACCAGTTCACTTAGCCGCCAGCTCAAGCCGCGTTCGGCCAGCGCGGCGCCGGCGTCGAGCTCGGTGCAGGCGAAGGCCAGTTGCACGCTGCCGTCGTCAGGCAGGCGCGCATCCAGCTCCGCCAGATAGCGCGTCAGCCTGGAGAGATCCGCTTCCGCAGACTTGCGGGCCGCGTCTTCAGTCTCGCTGTGCCACACGAGCACCATCAGGTCACTCAGCGCCTCGTGCATGAAGGACTTTCTCTCGACGACGCCTTCCAGCATCACGGCATCGCTGCCGGCGTACAGAAAGCGCCGCAGCCGACGATTGTACTCGCGCTGGCGCCGAGCCCCGGATTTGGAGTCAAGCTGCCTGTCGGGCACGAAGCGCAGCCTGGCAATGGCAAGCCATCGGTCCCGTGAAGGCTCGAAATCCGGCAGGTAATCTGCATTGCCGACCGCGCGCCCGCGCTGAATCGCGGCATAGATGCGGCACAGGCCGAAAACCAGGCTGATGAAGCCCACGCTGGCGAAAATATCGAAGAAATAGCCGAAGAACGTCAGCCCGACGAAGGCCGCGCTCACCAGCGCCAGGTTGGTCGCAACGAAGATTGAATCGATGTCCGTTGCCGGCTCGCCGCGGAAGAAGGCGAACGCGGTCAGCGCCGCCAGCAGCCCGGCGATGACGTACTTGACCCATGCCGGGGGTGCCTGGATCGCGCTGCCTGCGATCAGGGCTTCCGTCGCCTCCGCCATCACCTCGACGCCCGGCACGACCGGATCGACGGGCGTCGGCTTGGCGTCATTCAGGCCGGACGCCGAGAAACCAACCAGCGCGACGCGGCCCTTGAGGTCAGGCGCGTCCGCGGCAGCATCGAGGCAGATCGACTTGTCTCCCGTCAGGAGGTTGGCGGCGCTCAGGTGGGGCAATCGCGTCTCGTCCCGCCAATTCGGGCGCACGGACGCCGGGAAACTCTCGGGCGGCCGCTCCGTGTAGGTCATGGCAAGGCGCATCGGAAGTGCGGGCAATGCCCAGTCGCCAACGGGTTCCTGCAGCGGTATGTCCCGGATCACTCCGTCTTCGTTGCGAGAGACATTGGCGATGGCGCTGAACCTCGCCATGGCATTGCCGTAAGGCAGCAGCAGCGCAACGCTTGGATCACTCTGCGGATCAGGCGTCAAGGGAAACGCGGACGGCGCCTGTGAGACATTCATCGGCGAGCCTGCGTCATAGTCAGGATGCAGGCGCGCCGATGCGAAAACGAATCGCCCTGCGCCGCCTGCAGCCATGGCTTCCAGCGAATGATCGCCGTCGGGGTCGTCACGAGACGCGTCAGTAAAGAGTACGTCGTAGCCGACGATCCGAACGCCAGCCCGATCGAGCACGTCGAGCAGGCCCGCATGCCGCTGCCGGCCCCATGGCCAGCCGCCTTCGCCCCGGGCACGGAAATACTCGATCGAACATTCGTCGATTTCGACCACAACCACGCGACCCGATGGCTTGGGCTCGAACGGGCGCCACTGCACGACCTTGTCGAAGATCGCGTCCTCAGCCGAGTTGAGTGAGCGGGAGTGACTCCAGTCCCAGCCGAGCCAGGCAATCGCTGCGATCGCAAGCAACGGGTAGAACGCGAATTTCAGTCGGAGTGCGAGTTGCGAAAGTGGCCGCCGGTAACTGCGTTCGACCTTGCTCCAGCCCCGCATGAAGCGGTCGCCGAGCACCGCCAGGCTGGCGTCGATCCACGAAATAATCCGGTCCATCGGCCCAACAGACATCGGTCATCCCCGGGCTGGATTCTTGCCTAGGACCCAGCCGAGGTGAACAGGGCTGGACGCATGGAACTCCCCCCTCGTCTTTGTTGTTCTTAGGAGTATATTCCTCGCGTGTTGGTGCGCCACACGAAAGAGCCGCCCCACTTGAAGGGCAACTGGAGTTCTCAATGATTCAGCTCAATCGCGTCTATGCCGTCCTGCTGACCGCCGCCGCTGTTCTGCTTGCACCGGCCGTGTCAGTCGCTCAGGGATTTCCAGACCGTGATGCTCGCGAAATTTCGAGTTACGTGCTGACTGAGGCGGGGCTTGCGAAGTACACGCGGGCGGCGACCAATCTCGGCGACTTGTCAAAGCAAGTAGCCGGCAAATGCGACGACAGCGACGGCGGCGGGTCACTGGATGAGAGCGTCGCTCGCATCAATGCCACGCCCGGAGCCCAGGCGGCCATTCAGTCAGCGGGTATGACGAGCCGCGAATTCATCGTCTTCAGCTTGTCACTGTTCCAGAGCGGAATGGCGGCCTGGGCGCTCACACAACCCGGCGGCACGCTGCCACCCGGCGTATCCCAGGCCAATGTTGATTTCTATCGCGCGCACGAACAGGCGCTGCAGAAGCTTGGGCCCCAGCAAGGTTCTGACCCTTGCAGCGACAGGGACGAAGCCGAAGAGGAAGCAGAAGAAGCAGAACTGGAAGAACAGACGGAATAACTGGACCGAGGGTCAGACCCGGGAGCGAATCATGCCTTCGAAAATTCTCTGCCTGTTATGGCTCACCGCCACATTGAACGTGACTGGCGCTGTGGCGCAGGACGATGTCATGCCCAGCGGTGTCACGGTCACCCCGACCACCGGCCTGGTGACCACCGAGACCGGTGGCACCGCGACGTTTATCGTGGTGCTCAACAGCCGGCCGACTGCCGATGTGACCATCGCGCTGGCCAGCAGTGACACCAGCGAAGGGACCATCGCGCTGCCCTGCAGTAACACCAGCGAAGAGATCGTCGGTCCGGACACGCTGATCTTCACCACCAGCAACTGGAACACCGCGCAGACCGTTACCGTCACCGGGGTCGATGACTTGCTCGTCGATGGGGACCTCGCCTACACCATCCTCACCGCCGCCGCCAGGAGCGCCGATCTTCGTTACAACAAACTCGATCCGGCCAACGTCGCCGTCACTAACACCGACAACGACCGCGCGGGCACGACCAAGGGCACGACCAAGGGCACGACGCCGCCAGGCGGAATCCGGATTTCGATCAGGAACGAATACGACGTGAAGCTCAATTTCGGCCCGCTGGGCGG
>JANPCY010000484.1:0-3456 GCA_031431175.1 Steroidobacteraceae bacterium
CCCGTGTGAAATGTAATTGACGACGTCGAGGCGGGCGACGTCCTGCAGTGACAGCAGATAGGCCGCATGTGACTGCTTCTCGCTGAAAATCGCGACCAGCACATTGGCGACGGTGACCTCCTTCTTGCTGCTCGACTGGACGTGAAAAACCGCGCGCTGCAGCACGCGCTGGAAGCCGAGCGTCGGCTGGACCTCGCGCTCGTCGTCGCCGGCAAGTGTCGGCGTGGTCTCGTCAACGAATTTCTGCAGATCAGCCTGCAGGCGTGTCAGGTCCGCGCCACAGGCCTTCAGGATCTCGCGCACCCGCGGCGTGTCCAGGACCGACAGCAGCAAATGCTCCACGGTCATGTACTCGTGGCGCGCGTCGCGTGCCTTCTGGAATGCCTCGTTCAGGCAGTATTCGAGTTCACTCGAGAGCACTCAGGTCTCCTCCATCGTGCACAACAGCGGGTGCTGGTGTTCCCGGGAATAAGTCAGCACTTGCGCCACCTTGGTCTCCGCGATCTCGTATGTGAATACGCCACAGATGCCTTTGCCGCGGGTATGTACCTCCAGCATGATCCGCGTCGCACGCATCCGGTCCAGTGCAAATATCCGCTCAAGCACCTCCACAACGAATTCCATCGGCGTGTAGTCGTCGTTCAGCAGCACCACCCGGAAGAGCGGTGGCTTCTTGACTTGCGGTTGCGCCTCCTCGACGACGAGGCTTTGGCCGCCCTGCCCGATCTCGCGTTGCTCGTCGCCACCCACCTGCTGAGCCCACTCCGTGCTGCCCGATCATTTATAGGGCTCTCCAACCAGTCGCGCAAGGGAGCAGTGCCGCCATTCTCTGCACCATAACGCGCCTTGCGAGCCCGGTTTGAGAAGTGTCGCACAAGTGCCCGCTGCTACTTCGATTTCCGGCGGTTTCTCGCCTTGTGGGCCTGCTGCGGCTACCCGTATCATGGCGCGGTTTCCCGGGGAGTCGTGGACCCCCCGCCAGGCCGGACGTTTCTGGACGGGCCAACATGCAGCTTGTCGACCGGATCGCCGCTCCGTTTCGCGGTGCCGAAGGTGCACTGCCCCAGCGTATCGTGGCGGTGGCACCGGCGCTGTTGACGGTCGCACTGGTCATCGTGCTGGCGGCGCAGTTCGCAAGCCTGCTGTGGCGGGCGCTGGGCTCGAACGGGGCCGATGCGCTGCTGTCGCCGGTGGTCGACGTCGGAGCAGCGCCCGCGGTCGACCTCGGGAGCATCGTCAATGCTCACTTGTTCGGAATCGCCAGCATGACCGGCGATCCGAACGCAGCACCTGCGACTTCCGCAAATCTGGCGCTCGTCGGCACGCTGGCGGGCCTCGATCCCGGACAGGGCTGGGCAATCATCGGCGCGAGCGCTCAGGCAGCGCGTGTCTACGTCACAGGGGCAACGCTTCCGGGCGGGACGAAACTTCTCGCCGTGTATCCAGATCGCGTGATCCTCGATCGAAATGGCGCGCGTGAATCACTGGCGCTGCCGCGGCTGAGCGCAAATGCAGGCGCGACACCGGTCGCCTACCGGCCTGCCGACACGCAGTCCGGTTCGCTGGCCGACAGCGTGCGCGAACTGATGGCGCAGGATCAGTCCGCCGTCAGTGAACTGTTGCGGCCGCAGCCGGTGTTCGCGGGCGGGCAGTTGCGCGGCTACCGCGTATATCCTGGCCGCAACCGCGGCCAGTTTGCGAAGCTCGGCCTGCAGCCGGGCGACCTGGTGACCGCCGTCAACGGCGCCCAGCTCGATGATCCGAATCGCGGGCTCGATACTCTGCGAGGCGTCGGCATGGGCGCGCCGGTCACGCTGACGATTGACCGCAACGGCCAGCAGCAGCAGTTGACTGTCGATCCGGCCGCCGTGGTGCAGGAACTTCAGCCTGCCAGCGAGCCAGAACCGTCGCTTGAAGAGGAATCCAGCGAGTGAGGCGCCACATGCAGAGGAACGAGTAATGACGCGATCCACCCGCCTTGCCCTGCTCCTTGCCCTGGCATTGCCACTGGCTGCCGCGGCCCAGCAGAGCCCGCAGATTACGCCCAATTACAAGGACGCTGATCTGGGTCAGGTCATCGAAGCCGTCAGCCAGGTGACCGGCAAGAATTTCATCGTCGACCCGCGTGTGCGCGCGCAGGTCACAATGCTTTCCAACACGCCGATGAATCCGGCTGCCTTCTACGAGGCCTTCCTCGCAATCCTGCAGGTCCACGGATTCGTCGCTGTCCCTTCGGGGGCAGTCATCAAGATCCTGCCGGACGCCACGGCGCGGCAGTTGCCGGCCAACGACCTGCCCGATCGCATCAGCGCGACCTCGGACGAAATCGTCACGCAGGTCATTCAGGTCCGCAACATCTCCGCGGCGCAGCTCGTCCCGATCTTGCGGCCGCTGATTCCGCAGTATGGCCACCTGGCGGCCTACCCGAGCGCCAACATCCTGATTATCTCGGACCGCGCTTCCAACGTGAATCGGATGATCCGGATCATTGCTCGCATCGATCGCTCTGGTGATGGCGACATCGAGGTGATTCGCCTCGAGCACGCCTCGGCGAGCGAAATCGTGCGCGTTGTGAACGCGCTGAATACGGCCCAAGGAGCGGAAGGCACCGGCGGCACGCGCATGGTCGCCGACGAGCGCACCAACAGCGTGCTGCTTGGCGGTGAGGAATCGCAGCGACTGCGCTTGCGCACGCTGATCGCCCATCTCGATACGCCGCTGGAAGCCGGCGGTGACACCCAGGTTCGTTACCTGCGCTACGCGGACGCGGAAAAGCTTGCGGGCAAGCTGAAAGAGCAGGCACTTGCAACTGCCCCTGCGCAGCCGGGCCAGGTCGCGACGCCCGGCGGCAGCGACCGTTCGGTGACCATCTGGGCTGAGCCGGAGACCAATGCGCTGGTCATTACTGCGCCGCCAAAGACGATGCGCACCCTGATGTCGGTCGTCGACCGGCTCGACATCCGACGGGCGCAGGTCATGATCGAGGCGATGCTGGTTGAGGTGTCTCAGGATGCGAGCCGTGACCTCGGCGTCAACTGGATCGTGGACGGTTCCGGAGATAATTTCCTGGTCGGCCTGTTCAACCAGCCGATCGCCGGTGTCAGCCTTGCGGACATCGCGAAGGGCATCGACGACCCCTCCAAGGTCACCGCCGCACCGGGCGGGCTGACGATCGGCGGTGGTCGCAACCAGGACAGCGGCACGAATTTCGCGGCGATTCTGCGCGCATTGGCGAGTGACGGCGACACCAACGTCGTGTCGATGCCTTCGGTCATCACGCTCGACAACGAAGAGGCCCAGATCAAGGTCGCGCAGGAAGTACCCTTCCTGACCGGCAGTTTCTCGAACACTGGCGGCGGCGGCGGGGGTCCGATCAACCCCTTCCAGACCATCGAACGAAAGGAAGTCGGCAATATCCTGAAGATCACGCCGCAGATCACCGACGAGAATACGATC
>JANPCY010000485.1:0-2748 GCA_031431175.1 Steroidobacteraceae bacterium
GCAACCCTCGCACGCATGGGAGCTGCCTGGCATGAGGTCCTGCCCACTGATCCATTGCGCGAATCCGCCAAGCAGTTGTTACGCGTACATCCGCTACGAGCCGCAGACAGCCTGCAGCTGGCGTCAGCGCTCGCTTTGGCAGCGTCAGAGCTAGGGCCGCTGGAATTCGTTTCCTGTGACACGCGCCTGGCTGAAGCCGCGGCGCGCCAGGGACTGACGATTCTGCCGGTATGAGTCTCCCAAACCTTGGAATGTACGCCCAGAGGCTCGCCGGCCGTACCGTCCGGGATCTTTTCGATTCCGACCCCGATCGCTTTGCGCATTTCTCACGGGAATTCGAGGGCCTGCTGCTCGATTTCAGCCGCCAGCGTATCGACGAGGACGTATTGATCGCGCTGATCGAGCGGGTCCGGAGCGCCGGGCTGCTGGCGCGCATTGAAGCGATGTTTGAAGGCGCGCAGGTCAACAGCACCGAGAAGCGCGCAGCACTCCACACGCTGTTGCGCGCGCCCGCTGGCAGCGCAGTGCCGGATTCACTGAAAGCGCCGCATGCGCAGGTGCTATCGGTGCGGGCGCAATGCGCGGCCTTCGTCCGCGAGGTGCACGCCGGCCGACGCGTCGGGTCAACCGGCCAGCGCTTCACCGATGTCGTCAACATCGGCATCGGCGGCAGCGACCTGGGCCCTGCGATGGCGGTTGCGGCACTCAAGCCATTCCACAGCGGCCACCTGCGTTGTCATTTCGTTTCGAATGTCGACGGCACGCAGTTTACGGATCTCGCGGTCGAGCTGGATTCGGCACGCACGCTCGTCATCGTCTGCTCCAAGTCCTTCACGACCCAGGAGACGATTGCGAATGCCCGTCGCGCCCGCGCCTGGATCGCGGCGAAGCTGGGCGGAGCGGCGGTACCGAAGCACTTCGCGGCGGTGTCGACGAATGCCGATGCGATGGATGAATTCGGCATCGGCGCCGATGCGCGATTTACGATGTGGGGCTGGGTTGGCGGCCGCTATTCACTGTGGTCGGCCGTCGGGCTTTCGGTTGAGCTTGCGATCGGCACGCCGCACTTCAAACAGCTGCTCGCGGGCGCTCATGCCATGGATCTGCATTTCCAGCAGGCCACCTGGCGTGACAACCTGCCGGTGCTACTCGGACTGCTCGCCGTCTGGAACCGGGACCTGCTGGGTTGCGCGAGCCACGCGGTGCTGCCTTACAGCCAGCGGCTTGCGCGCCTGCCTGCCTACCTGCAACAGCTCGAAATGGAAAGCCTCGGCAAGCGCGTCAGGCACGACGGCACGCCGGTCGCCTCACAAACCGGGCCGGTCATCTGGGGTGAACCGGCCTCGAACGCGCAGCACTCGTTTTTCCAGCTGCTGCATCAGGGCACGAGCAATGTCAGCATGGATTTTCTGCTGCCGCTCGCCGCTGCGGCTGATGCGACGGCGGACAATCTCGTCATCGCGAATTGCCTGGCCCAGGCCCAGGCATTGATGGCCGGCAAGGATTCATCGGATCCGCACCAGGTCCACGTCGGCAGCCGGCCCTTGTCGCTGCTCGTATTTTCGAAGCTGGATCCCGCGATGCTGGGACGCCTGATCGCGCTTTACGAACACAAGGTGTTCGTTGAGTCCGTGCTCTGGGACATCAATCCTTTCGACCAATGGGGCGTGGAGCTCGGCAAGGCCCTTTGCAACGAACTACTCGAGGCCCGTGACGGTACCTTGCCGCGGGAACTCCAACCGCTGCTGGTCTGGATTGCGAAGCGCCGCTAGAATCAAATACTTGCGCCCTATTCTTACATTGGCGTCCGCTGCATTGGTCCTGTCGAGCCTGATGGCTGGGACCGTGAGCGCCGACCCCTGGATTGCCCCAGGCGACGGGCGCCTGCGCCACGATCTGCAATTGCTGTCGGACGAGGGGATCGTGCACGCGCCGCTCACGACCTGGCCGGTTTCCTGGGCCGAGGTCGCACGCGATGTGCGCGCGGCCGGCGATGACCGGGGTAGACCGGCGCATATTGCAGTTGCGCTCGCGCGTGTGCGCGCCGCCGCGGCGGAAGCAACGCGGGTTGGCGTCTGGCGCGGAGATGCGCGGATTTCGGGTTCTGAGGAGCCGCTGTCATTACGCCGTTTCTCCGACGTGCCGCGCGAGCACGCAGAAACATCGGGCAACATGCAGTACACGGGTGAACGCTTTGCGCTGCGCTTGCAGGCCACGGCCGTGGAGAGCGCATCCGACGGCAAGACTGCGCGAGCTGATGGCAGCTATGTCGGTGTTGTACTCGGCAACTGGATGCTGTCCGCGGGCTACATCGATCGTTGGTGGGGCCCGGGCTGGGAGGGCAGCCTGATCTACGGCACGAACAGCCGACCGATTCCCTCGGTTACGATCGAGCGCAATTATTCGGATCCGAGCAAGCATCCGTGGTTCGCGTGGATTGGCCAATGGCGGCTCGCGGTGACGATGGGTCAACTTGAAGAAGATCGCGACGATGCGCCGAACGCGCAATTGTTCGGCATGCGCGCCACCTGGAAGCCGCATCCGCGGCTCGAAGTTGGCATCTCGCGCAGCGCGCAGTGGTGCGGCAAGGGCCGGCCATGCGGCCTCGCCACTTTCTGGGACCTTCTGACCGGCAACGACAATGACCAGCCACTCGCGGAACAGCCCGGCAACCAGATGGCCGGTTTCGATCTACGCTGGTCGCTGCCCTGGGCGCCGCTCGCGTTGTACGCGCAGGCGATCGGTGAG
>JANPCY010000486.1:0-1776 GCA_031431175.1 Steroidobacteraceae bacterium
GCGCTCGCCCGCGAGCCGCCCCAGTCGATCGTTTTCACCGAACTCCGCACCTCTCCGCTACTGGAGGGCGAGCTGATCGTCTCCGGAACGCTTGAATATGCGGCTCCCGGAAAATTGTCGCGGATCGTCATGCAGCCTTACGAAGAACGCACGGACATCGACGGCGACGAAGTCCGGATCACGCGCGCGGACCGGCCTGAGCGGCGCTTTTCACTGAGGCGGGTGCCGGAATTGCGCGGTCTGCTGACGAGTTTCTCGGCAATCCTGGGCGGCAACCATGCGGCACTCGAGCAGGAATTCGAATTGTCGCTTGCGACCACCGAGGCCGGGTGGCAACTGACGCTGATACCGCGCAGCAAACGGGCCCGCACCAGCATTGACAGCATCCGTATGCGGGGCGCGGACGACGCGCCCGCCTGCATCGCGATCGGCGGGAGAGGCGGCGAATCCACGGCGTTGCTGCTGGGCGCCGCCGCAGGCCCCAACGCGGCCGCGCAACGCACGAAACAGTGCGGCGTCCTGCCATGAATCCGGGGCGGGCGGCAACCGGGTTGCTCGCCGTGTGGCTGCTGTCGCTGTCACTATTGGGTATCTACGTCGTCGGAACGCTACGTCTGAGCGGGGATTTGCGACTGTTCCTGCCGGGCCCGGCATCGCCCGAGCAAAAGCTTGTGCTTGAAGGCATCGGGGAGGGGCCCGCATCCCGCCTGCTGCTAATTGCGCTCGATGGCGGGGCGCCTGCAGCACTGGCCGATATTTCCCAGAAATTGGTGGATCGGCTGCGCGGGAGCCCAGACTTCCGGTTTGCCGATAACGGCTCGGCCGGCGTGGAAGCGATACCGGACATTCTGGTCAGCTACCGCTACCTGCTGTCGCCCGCGATGGATCGTCGCCCACTCGATGCCGCCACGCTGCGCGCGGCTCTCGAGGATCGCCTGCGCGATCTGTCTTCGCCCGCCGCGCCGCTTCTGGAACGCCTGATTCCTTCCGATCCGACATTCGAGCTGCTGTCGCTGGTCGAGTCCTGGGCGCCGCAGCGCGCACCACGCCAGATCGGTGGCGTCTGGTTCGATGCCGCTGGCCACCGCGCGCTGCTGGTGGCACAGACAGGAGCTGCCGGCTTCGATCCGGACGGCCAGCAGGGGGCACTCGCGGAACTCAACACGGCGTTTGAGGAGACCCGCGGCAACGCCGCCATCCGGATGATGATTAGCGGCCCAGGCAGCTTCTCGGCGCTGATGAAAGAGCGCACGCAGAAAGAGGCGACATGGCTGGGCTCGATTGCGACGGTGGGCTTGCTGCTGCTCCTGTTCATGGCTTATCGCCGGCCGCGGGTGCTGCTGCTGGCAGCGCTGCCGATCGCTTCAGCGGCGCTTGCGGGCCTCGCCTGCGTCAGCATTCTGTACGGCGAAGTTCACGGCATCACGCTGGCTTTCGGGTTCACGTTGATCGGCGTGGCGCAGGATTATCCGATCCATCTGTTCAGCCACCAGCGCCGGGGGCTCGAGCCGCTGGCCAACGCGCGCGCACTGTGGCCGACGCTTGCGACCGGAGTGGCGAGTACTTGCGTGGCGTATCTTGCATTTCTTGCATCGGGCGTCACCGGGCTCACGCAGCTCGCCTGGTTCACCATCACGGGACTCGCGGTGGCGGGATTGACGACTCGATACTTGCTGCCGCGCATTGTCGGCGAGAACTTCAGGGATCCTGCTGAATCTGCATTCATGAACAGACTGGCGGTACGCTTGTCGCTGCCGGCCCCATCCCAGTTTCTCG
>JANPCY010000487.1:0-13007 GCA_031431175.1 Steroidobacteraceae bacterium
GGTCTGAGCTGGCCGGGCCCGCCGGAATCGAGCGCGATCGAGCGGCTTTCCGGCCGGCTCGAGATGGCTGCGGAGGACGGCCGCCTGACATCGGTCGAACCGGGCGCCGGGCGGGTTCTCGGGCTGATGAGTATTGCGCACCTGCCACGCCGGCTGGCTCTCGATTTCGGCGACCTGACCGGCGAGGGTCTGTCCTTCGACACGCTACGCGGGACGTTCCAGCTGACCGATGGCGAGGCCTACACGGATAACTTGACGCTGCGCGGCTCGGCGGCAGAAATCGGCCTGGCCGGCCGCACCAGCCTGCGCGACCGGACTTATGACCAGACCGCGGTGGTCACTGGCCAGTTGGGTGCGTCGCTGGGTGTGGCGGGCGCACTGGCCGGTGGCCCGGCGGTCGGGGCGGCGCTGCTGCTGTTCTCGCGGATATTCAAGGAGCCGCTAAAGGGCGCCACGCGCGGTTACTATCGCATCACGGGGAGTTGGAATGATCCGCTGGTGCGACAAATCGACGCCCGTGAAATGAAAGACACGCAACAGGTTGCCGCGCCTTTGCGCGCCGACGAATCGGGGAGCACGCCGTCGCCATGATCCAGTCAATCGTCGCCGCGGTGCAGATGACCTCGGTCGCAAATGTCGCGAGAAATCTGGATACCGCACGGCGGCTGCTGGAGCAGGCCCGCGAGGGCGGCGCCTGTCTGGCCGTGCTGCCCGAGAATTTTTCCTTCATGGGACGCACTGAAGCGGAACGCCGCGAAGTCGTCGAGGCCGACGGCGAAGGCCCGGTGCAACGCGCAGTCGCAGCCGCGGCGCGGGAACTCGAAATATGGATCGTCGCCGGCACGCAGCCGATCGCAGTTCCCGGCGAGGCGCGACCGGCGAATGCCTGCATCGTCTACGACGCCGGCGGCAGGCGCGTCGCGCGCTATGACAAGATCCATCTGTTCGACGTCGACCTCCCGGATGGCCGTGAAGGCTATCGGGAATCGACAAACGCAGTTCCCGGCACGCAACGCGTCACGGTTGACACGCCGGCAGGCCGCCTCGGACTGACCGTGTGCTACGATTTGCGCTTCCCCGAGTTGTACCGCCGCCTGGTCTCCGAGGGAGCAGAGATCTTCAGCGTGCCATCTGCATTCACCGGACCGACCGGCCGCGCGCATTGGGAGGTCCTGCTGCGTGCCCGGGCCATCGAAGACCTTTCATTCGTGATCGCAGCCGCACAAACCGGGATCCACGACAGTGGCCGCGAAACCTATGGTGACAGCCTGATCGTCGATTACTGGGGCCGTGTGCTGGGGCGCCTGCCACGTGGCAGCGGTGTCGTGCTCGCCGCGCTCGATCGCGAGCGGCAGGCGGCAACGCGCCAGAGTTTTCCTGCACTTGACCATCGGGTGCTCGGATGAGCGCAAACGCATTGCAGCGCGCACGCGAGCTGATTCTCGCACCGTCGGGTCTGGATGAGGGGCGCCTGGAACAGGCCCTCGGCTCGCTGCTCGGTGCGGCCGTCGATTCGGGCGACCTCTATTTCCAGCTTGCGCGCGAGGAGCACTGGGCGCTCGAGGACGGCATCGTCAAGGAAGGCAGCCACGGCATCGAGCAGGGTGTCGGCGTGCGAGCGATGGCAGGAGAGCGCACCGGCTTTGCCTACTCCGATGAAGTCGTGCCGGCCGCCCTGCTGGAAGCAGCGCGCGCGGCCCGCGCGATCGCGCGCGAGGGTGGCGGCGGCCAGGTGCAGGCCTGGAGGTCCACCGAAGCGCACCGGCTGTACCTGCCGGACGACCCGATTGCCTCATTGGCCGATGCCGACAAAGTCGCGCTGCTGACCCAGCTCGACCGCAATGCGCGCTCGCTCGATCCGCGCGTGAAACAGGTCGTCGCGAGTCTTGCGGCCGTCCACGAAATCGTGCTGGTCGCCGCGAGCGACGGCACGCTGGCCGCCGACGTGCGACCGCTGGTGCGCATGAATGTCTCGGTCATCGTCGAGCAGAATGGGCGCCGCGAGCAGGGCTATGCAGGCGCCGGCGGCCGACATTCGCTGCAGGATTTCGTCACGGGCGACCACCCGATGCGGCTCGCGCGTGAGGCGGTGCGGCAGGCAACTGTCAATCTCGACTCGGTGCCGGCGCCTGCCGGCACGATGACCGTCGTACTGGGACCGGGTTGGCCTGGCGTGCTGCTGCACGAGGCGATCGGTCATGGGCTGGAGGGTGATTTCAACCGCCGCGGCACCTCGGCGTTCTCGGGACGCATCGGCGAGCAGGTGGCATCGCCGCTTTGCACGGTCGTCGATGACGGCACGCTGTCCGGCCGGCGCGGCTCCCTGAATATCGATGACGAAGGAACACCCACGTGCTGTACGACGCTGATCGAGAATGGCGTGCTGAAAGGCTATCTGCAGGACAAACTCAATGCGCGGCTGATGGGCATGAAACCGACCGGCAATGGGCGGCGCGAGTCATTCGCGCATGCGACGCTGCCGCGCATGACCAATACCTACATGTTGCCGGGCCCGCATGATCCGCAGGAGATCATCGGTTCGGTGAAGCGCGGCCTGTATGCGGTCAATTTCGGCGGTGGACAGGTCGACATCACTTCGGGCAAGTTCGTGTTCTCGGCGAGCGAGGCCTACCTGATCGAGGACGGTCGTGTCACCGCGCCAGTCAAGGGCGCAACGCTGATTGGCAACGGTCCCGATGTGCTGACCCGTGTCAGCATGGTCGGTAATGATCTGGCGCTCGACGACGGCATCGGGAGCTGCGGCAAGGACGGCCAGACGGTACCGGTAGGCGTCGGCCAGCCGACGCTGCGCATCGACGCGCTGACCGTCGGCGGAACTGCCTGATGCGTCTGTCTCGCTCGATCTACGAATCGCTGCCCTATGTATACATGCTGGCCGGCATCGGCGCGTTGCTGGCCTCGTTCTTGTGGCGAGCGGCGGACTGGTCCGACCTGATGGCCGGATTCGGGCTGATGGTCGTGATTACCGGGCTGGCGCTCGCGCTCAGACGTCGCGATTTTCGGATCCAGAAGCGCCGGTACGGCGCAGAATTTGACGACGACGATTGACAAGTCCGTCCCGGCTGCCGGGGCCTGCTCGTCGTTCTCTGCTTCATTCGGCACCTAGCCTTGGTCGACGACTTCGTGATCGCCGGTCGGGTCGGCCTCCGGTGACACCTTGCCGCGGACCGAGCGTTCATCAAGATACGTGATCTCATGCTCGCCGAGCACGATGACATCGCCGTCATTGAGATGGTGCTTGCGAACCCGCTTCGACTTCACATAAACGCCATTTGTGCTGTTGAGATCCTCCAGCACGCTGCCGTCCGTGGTCGTGATGATCTGGCAGTGATGGCGGCTGATGAATTTGCTGTCGATCTTCAGATCGTTGCCGGGCGTGCGGCCTATGATCAGGCGCCCCGGGCGCAATGGGCGTTCTTCGACGCGCTCTCCGGAATGCGCGATGATGATGCGTGCCAGCACTTCGTCCGGCCCGATTTGTCTTGGCGCGGGTGCCACGGCGAGCGCCGCGCGCATGCGATTGGTGCGCGAAACGTACTCGGTCCACTGCAGTTCCTCGATTGCCGCCTTCAGTTCGCCGAGGCCGATCCGCGTTTGCTCGAGCGTGTAGGCTCCCATCATCGCCGTATCGCACAAGGTGTTGATCAGGCGCGGTACGCCGCCGGTGTAGCGGAAGATGACCGGATAGGTGTCCTCGGCGAAGATTTGCCGCCCGTGCGACCCCGCGACCTCGAGCCGATGCAGCACATAGGCGTGAGTGTCCTCCGGCGTGAGAGCCGTCAGGTGGAAGCGCAAGCGCACGCGTTGGACGAGCTGGATCATCTCCTCGGTGTCAAGCCTGTCATTGAGCTCCGGCTGTCCCGCCAGGATGATCCTGAGCACTTTTTCCTTGGTAGTCTCGACGCCCGACAGCATCCGGATCTCCTCGAGCACGCGACTCGAAAGATTCTGTGCCTCATCGACGATCAACAGTACCTTGCGTCCGGCCGCGTACTGCTCGACCAGGAACTGGTTGAGCGTCGCGAGCAACTCGGCCTTGCGCATCTTGAATGGAGAGAATCCGAACTGCACCAGCACGGCCTGCAGGAACTCGATCGGCGAGACCTGGGTCTGCGCAATCTGCGCGACCACCGCGTCTTTCTGGAGTTCGTGAAGGAAGGTTTCGATCAGCGTGGTCTTGCCGGATCCGATCTCGCCCGTGATCACGACGAAGCCGTCGGTGAACCAGATCGTCGCTTCCATGTACGCCTTGGCGCGCGCATGGTGCTTCGAGAGGTAGAGAAATGCCGGGTCCGGGCTCAACCGAAACGGCAGTTCTGTCAGCTGGAAATGTTCCAAGTACATGTGTACGACAAGGCTAGCATAGGGACGGTTTGCGGGCGCCGATCAGCGGCCCGCGAGGCGCCTCAGCATGGCTGCGGCGCGGTTACATTCCGGGCGCGTGGCACACACCTGGGTCAGGTGCCCGAGCTTGCGGCCCGCCCGTGGCGCTTTGCCGTAATCGTGCCAGTGAATGCCGGGCAGGCCCAGCAGGCCGCGTGCCGGTGGCAATCTCCCGATCAGGTTGCGCATGACCGCGTGACCGCGCGGGCGCGTGCTGCCGAGCGGTAGGCCTGCGACTGCACGAACGTGGTTTTCAAATTGACTGGTCTCCGCACCCTCGATGGTCCAGTGACCGGAGTTGTGCACTCGAGGCGCCATTTCGTTTGCGATTAGCCGGCCGCGCTCGACGAAGAACTCGACGCACAAGACGCCGACGTAATTGAGCTCCTCGAGCAGTCGCCGAACATGACGCTCTGCGCTGCGTTGCAGGCGCGCATCGCGAAATGGCGCGCGCGTCTCCGCCAGAATGCCATCCTTGTGTACGTTTTCCGCGAGCGAATAAAAAACGATGCGTCCGGCGCGGTTGCGTGCCGCGATCAGCGACACTTCGCGCGTGAAGGGTACCAGGCATTCGTACACCAGTGCCTGGCCTCCGAGCCGCTTCCACGCCATTGCGGCATCGGCGGGCCGGCCCAGTTGGACCTGGCCCTTGCCGTCGTACCCGAGACGGCGCGTCTTCAGGAATCCTGGCGTGCCGAGCGTCGCAATGGCGCGCTGCAATCCGCTCAGGTCGTCGACGGCAGCGTGCGTGGCGGCCGGGATGCCGAGTTGCCGGAACAATCGTTTTTCCGAAAGCCGGTCCTGCCCGATTGCGAGCGCGCGCGGTGGCGGCCAGACAGGCACGATCTTTGCGATCGCGCGCACCGACGCGACCGGTACATTCTCCCAGTCGAATGTCACGACATCGACAGCACGTGCAAACCGTCCGAGCGCGCGCAAGTCATCGAATGCGCCGGTCATAATCGACGCGACCGCGCTGCCCGGCACATCGCGGCTACGGTCATACATCGTGAAGCGCATGCCGAGCGGAATGCCGGAAAGTGCCATCATCCGGCCGAGCTGGCCGGCACCGATGATGCCGATGTGCATGACTCAGCTACCCGAGGGATCAGGCTTGGCCAGCACATCCGCGGTCTGCTGCTCGCGGTAGGCGCGGAGCACATCGAGCAATGGCGGATGCCGGCCGGCGAGTATTGCGGCCGCGAGCAGCGCCGCGTTCTTCGCCCCCGGTTCGCCGATCGCGACGGTCGCGACCGGAACGCCCGCGGGCATCTGCACGATCGACAACAACGAGTCGAGGCCATTCAAGGCCTTCGACTGGATCGGCACGCCGATGACGGGCAACAGCGTCTTCGATGCCGCCATGCCCGGCAAGTGTGCAGCGCCCCCGGCCCCCGCAATCAGCACCTCAATGCCACGCGCCGCGGCACCCGAGGCGTATTCAAACAGTAGATCAGGGGTGCGGTGGGCTGAGACGATCCGGGTTTCGAAGGGCACGGACAGTGCCTTCAACATCCCGGCCGTGTGGCGCATGGTCTCCCAGTCCGACGACGAGCCCATGATGATGCCGACCAGCGGTTTCATCGCAAAAGTCTAGCATGCGGCCCGCAGGATCCGGGGCGGCATTGGCCCAGAAATACCCCCGCGCCGAAGTTGAGTCATGCGGCGCGGGGGGATGCCCGAAATCAGGGGATGATTGATACGTTGGGCAGCGCGTTCAGGCTAACGCCGTCGCCTTGATCATCAAAAAAGGTCCGTCGCCGGAAAGCGACAGGCCTCGCAGGCACATCCGGATCAGCCGCCAAGCGCGTCACGCACCCAACGGAACAACTCCCGTTTCGCGCCAGCCGGCTTGCCATTGGTCTGCTCCGTCATCGCGCTGGCAACGAGTCGCGACAATTCAGCCCGGTCTGCCGCCGGAAATTCCACAATGAACTCGACAGCCGCGGTGGGGCCCTCCTGCACCAGCCGGTCCCGCCAGCGCTCGGCACGCTTGAAGCGCATGGTCGTGAGGCGCGCGGTCGCGCCGACGGCCTCAAGCGCGGCCCGAATGGGCTCCGGATCGACTCTGCGCATCAGCTTGCCGACGAAAAGCTTCTGTCGCACCAGCGCACCATGACTCGTGATGCGTCGCGCGAGCTCGATCGCGTCGCGGAGCTTTTCCGGCAGGTCGAGACCCGCCACTAGTTCCTCGGGCGCCTCGATCAGCTGCTCGCCCAGGGCCTGCAGGGTCTGGGCCTGGCGCTTCAGTTCGCCCTTGGTCGGGGGCGGCGGCTCCCCGGGTAGCTGGCGGCGACGCATCACGCCGATGCTAGCATGCGCACATGGAGCAGCCAGATCTCGAGCGCATCGTCGAACAGGCTCTCGCGCTTGCGCGCAGGCGGGGCGCGACCGCGGCCGAGGCCGGCGTGGGCGTCGGCTCGGGACTCTCGGTCTCCGTGCGCCTGGGCGATGTGGAGACGATTGAATACCAGCGCGACCGCTGCCTCGGCGTCACGGTCTACGTCGGCCAGCGCAAGGGTTCGGCAAGCACCGCGAACCTGACACCGTCGGCGGTCGAGGAAACTGTTTCCAAGGCGCTGTCGATCGCGACTTTCACGGCCGAGGACGCGTACTCTGGCCTCCCGGACGCGGAATTGATGGCCCGCGAATTACCGGATCTCGATCTCTGCCATCCCTGGGACATCGACGCGCCGGCCGCGATCGAGCTTGCGAAGCGCTGCGAGGCGGCAGGTCTTGCGGTCGACGCGCGCATCCGGAATTCCGAGGGAGCCTCAATTGCGACCCATCGCAAGTTGCGTGTGCTCGGCAACAGCCACGGTTTTATCGGGGGCTATCCGTCCACGTCGCATACCGTCAGTTGCGTCGTACTGGGCCAGGCCAACGGAGAGATGCAGCGCGACTACTGGTATACGGCGGCGCGCGACTGGCGGGCGCTGGAGGATGTCGAGGTGGTAGGCCGCAAGGCAGCCGGGCGCGCGATTGGCCGGCTCGGCGCCGGCAAGTTGCCGACCCGCAAGGCGCCGATCCTGTTTGCGCCCGAGGTGGCACGCGGACTGATCGGTCATTTCGTCGGCGCAATCGGTGGTGGCGCGCAGTACCGGCGCAGCAGTTTTCTGCTGGACGCCGCCGGGCAGCAAGTTTTTCCGCCAGCCATTTCACTGAGCGAACGACCGCATCTGCAGGGCGCGCTGGGCTCAGCTCCCTTCGACGGCGAGGGCGTCGCGACTGGCGACCGCGATCTGGTCGTGAACGGCGTGCTCAACGGTTATCTGCTGGATGCTTACTCCGCGCGCAAGCTCGGACTCAAGACTACCGGCAACGCCGGCGGCGTTCACAACCTGGTCGTGCAGGGCGACCGACTTGATCACGACGCGCTGCTGCATCGCCTGGGCAGCGGTCTGTTGGTGACCGAGATGATGGGGCAGGGCGTCAATCCGGTGACCGGCGATTATTCGCGCGGCGCATCGGGGTTCTGGATCGAGAACGGAGTCGTTGACCGGCCGGTTCACGAAATCACCGTCGCTGGCAACCTGCGCGACATGTACCACGCCATCGTCGCGCTGGGTGACGACCTGGATCGCCGCGGCGCCATCCATTGTGGTTCGATCCTGATCGAGCAGATGACGATCGCGGGCGCTTGAGGCCTGGTGCGGAAATTCAGAATCGCCAGGCCCGCAGACTGGCGTCGTAGGCCGGTACCTTGATCGGGCGCAGGTCGGCCGCGAAGGTCGGACCGCGGTAGTCGTTGCCCGGAAACGTGTATTTCTCGGAGGTAGTCTGGAGTAAGAGGCCGACATAGATTCCGATTTGGCGCCGGCCCCCGGTCACCGGACCCATCGGCGCGACCGACCACGGCAGCTCGACTTCGATGCTCCGTCCGGCTTCGTCTTCCGAGACCGCGCTGTACCAGAGCTCGTCCGCGTCCATGAATTCGGCATCGCGCGGCGAACGCCCGTGCCTGCGCATCGACACTGGCTGGCGGGTCTGGAAGCCGATGAAGAGCGCCTCGGGAGTAGCGAGCACGTGGGCGCTGGTGGCGACGGGCGCAGCTACGCCCGTGAACGGTAGCGTTACGCGAAAGTCATCGAAAACCTGCGCCGTGGCCCAATCGGCCTCATCCAGGCGGCCATCGAGCGCGATGCCGGCATGCGCCTGGGCATGTGCTGCCAGGCCGCTGAGCAGGCAGAGTGCGGGCAGAATTCTTCCGCTCAGGGCGCGACCTGCCGCGCGTTCGCCGCCTGCGCGAGCTCGCGCAGGCTCATTGCCGCCGTTCGTTCGCGAATCACGGCTTCCACGCTGTCGGCGATCGAATCGGCCACCGGCTCGGTCCGCGCACGCCACAACAGCCAGGTCTCGTACTGACGCTCGTCGCGAACCGCGGTGAGGATGTCGTGCATCCCGATACTCTCTAGGTCACGTGCCGGCAATACCTCTTCCTCATCAGTCGTCGTCAGGAGCCCGGCATGCTCCAGCGCATCGACGACGGTTTCGAGCGCTGAACCCGGCACTTCCAGCTGTTCCGCGAGGCCCCGCAGCCGCCAGGGTTTGGCGCCAGAGACAAAGTTCCTGGCGGTCAGCAGCATGACGCTGAGCGCCAGGCGTTCACGCAGGCGACTGGTCAGCCGCACCGGCGCCTGGCCAGCGCGCAGGTAGCGTGGATTCTGCACGTAAAAGGAAAGCTGCGCGCCTATCAGCAGGATCAGCCAACTGAGGTAAATCCAGATCAGCGCGGCGAGAAAAATCGCGAAGCCGGCATAGATCGCGACCATGTTGGTCGAGGCCGCGACGATCTTTGTGAATATCGCGCCGCTCATGGCCCACAGCACACCCGCGGTCACGCCGCCGGCGAGCGCGGGCCGGAGCCGCACGCGGGTATTCGGTATGAAGACGTAGAAGAACGTGAACACGCCGGTTACGAACAGGTAGGGTCCCGCGTAACCCAGCCCGCGGATGATCGTGCCGACCGGCTCATGGCTCGTCAGCCAGCGCATGGTGCCGTGCTCGGCGACGGCGCCCAGCAAGCCAAAGGCGACCACCAGGAAGACCGGGCCGATGACCATCAGGCTCAGATACTCGCTAATGCGGCGCATCAACGACCGGGGCCGCTCGACATGCCAGGCAAAGTTGAAGGCGCCCTCCAGTTTCTGGACCGTGGTGACCACGGTGTACAGCAGGAAGGCGAGACCCAGGGAACCCAGCACGCCGCTACGCACCTTCTCGACAAAGCTCATGATCTGGGTGGTCAGTTCGCCCGCCCGTTCGCCGATCGGCCGCAGGAACTCGAACAGCAGCGGTTCGAGGTCGCGGTGCACTCCGAGGCCCTTCAAAACGGCGAAAGCGAATGCGACCAGTGGCACGAGCGACAGGAGCGTCGTGTAGACGAGCCCCATCGCGCGCAGATTCAGCTCGCCGGTCAGCAGGTCACGCGCCAGCGCATAGGGATAGCGCAGGAAACCCAGCAGCCACTCGGCCCGCTTCAGGGGCATCGGCGCATGGCGGTCGAACAGCAGCTGCTCGATGCGCCGGCGCGGGTCCAGGTCCACGCTCATCGCGGCAGCGTGGCACAGGCCGAATTGGCCCGCAATCGGCTAGAGTGCGGGCATGCCCGGCGATTTTCCCGAACGAATCGTCTGCCTGACCGAAGAGACGACCGAAACGCTTTATCTGCTCGGCGAGGACGCACGCATCGTGGGCATCTCGGGGTTCACGGTGCGCCCGCCGCAGGCGCGGCGCGACAAGCCCCGGGTCTCGGCATTCACCAGCGCAAAGATTGACCGCATAGTCGCGCTCGCGCCGGATCTCGTGCTTGGTTTTTCCGAATTGCAGGCGGATATCGCGGCGGCAATTGCGCGCGAGGGCATCGAGGTGCACCTGTTCAATCACCGCAGCGTCGCGGGGATCCTGGGCATGATCCGCATGCTGGGCGGCATGATCGGTTGCGAGGCCAAAGCGGCAGCGCTCGCTGCGCGCCTCGCCGAGGGTGTCGAGCGCGTGCGATTGTCGGCTGCAAGACTGCCGCGCCGGCCGCGGATCTATTTCGAGGAATGGGATGAGCCGCCGATCTCGGCAATCCGCTGGGTCAGCGAACTCATCGGGATCGCCGGCGGCGACAACTGTTTCCCGGAACTGGCTGCCATGCCGCTTGGGCGCGATCGTATCATCGCGGACCCGATGGAAATCGTGCGCAGGGCGCCTGACCTGATCTTCGGATCCTGGTGCGGGAAGAAATTCCGGCCAGAACGCGTCGCGGCGCGCCCCGGCTGGTCGGGGATCCCGGCAGTGCGCGACAGCGAACTGCACGAGATCAAGTCCGCGGTAATCCTGCAGCCGGGGCCGGCGGCCCTGACTGACGGGCTCGCCGAAATGCACGCTCTGATCCGCCGCTGGGCGGCATCCCGCGCTGAATTCAGGTCATCAGCCTGTGCTGCGCTTCGCGGTACTTCTGCGCGGTCAGACGAATGACGTCGGCCGGCAGCCTTGGGGCCGGCGGGCGCTTGTCCCAGCCCAGTGATTCGAGATAGTCGCGCACGTACTGTTTGTCGAATGACGGCGGGCTGGTGCCCACTTCGTAGCTGTCCACGGGCCAGAATCGCGACGAATCGGGTGTCAGGACCTCATCCATCAGCACTACACGGCTCTTGTGGTCCAGCCCGAACTCGAATTTCGTGTCGGCGATAATGATTCCGTGGGTCAGTGCGTGATCGACTGCATGCGCGTATAGCTTCAGCGAAAGCTCGCGGATCCTGGCGGCTGCCAATGCTCCGATGATCGCGACCATGCCGTCATAGCCGATATTCTCGTCATGCGCGCCGGCAGGCGCCTTGGTTGCCGGCGTGAATATTGGCTCCGGCAGCCTGGCGGCCTGTGCGAGTCCTTCGGGCAGCTTGATGCCGCAGATCATGCCGCTCTTCTGGTAGTCCTTCCAGCCAGAGCCCGCGAGATAGCCGCGCGCGACGGCCTCGACGGGCAATGGCTTCAGGCGCTCGACGATAACCGCACGGCCTTCAAGCATTGCGAGTTCGCCGGGATTGCCGACGTAACGCGACAGTGGCTCGCCGGTCAGGTGATTGGAAACGATGCGTTGCGTGCGTCCGAACCAGAAATCGGAAATTGCCGTGAGCACGCGGCCCTTGCCGGGGATTGGATCCGGCATGACGACATCGAAGGCGGAAAGGCGATCGGTCGCGACAATCAGCAGGCGCTTATCGTCGATTGCATAGTTATCCCGCACCTTGCCGCGATGGACCAATGCCAGGCCGGTGAGATTCGATTCGAACAGGGGGCTTGCGTCCATGCTCTGGAGGCTCTTGATACCATGGCGCTCGCGCGCGCCCGGCCAGGGAGCGCGGAATCTTGCAGCCGGATGATGAGGCGGTCAAGGAAAGCATGATGAACTGGACCGGCAAGCTGGTCGGCGCATTGCTGGGGCTCTTCCTGAGCCGCCGGCCGTTGGGCGTGCTGATCGGGCTGATCCTCGGCCATTTCTACGACCTTCAGGCAGCTGGCGGCCACGCCGGCCCGCGGGTTGATGCTGCGACGGTGCGCACCACATTCTTCCGCACGGCCTTCAGCGTCATGGGGCATGTCGCTAAATCCGACGGCCGGGTGTCGGAGCAGGACATTGCCGCGGCGCGCAGGATCTTCCGCCAGTTCAACCTCGGCGAGGCCGATTCGCGTGCGGCGATGGAGTGTTTCACGCAGGGCAAGGCCAGCGGGTTTGACGCGGCGGCCTCACTCGCGGAACTGCTGCGCGTCTGCCGAGGCCGCGCTGACCTGTTGCGGATGTTCCTCGAGATCCAGATGCGCGCCGCGCTGATGGGTGACGGGATGCATGGCGCCACGCGCGCCACGCTCGTACGCGTGGCTCAAGTACTCGAGATCGGTGCCATCGAATTCGCGCACCTGGAGACTGTGCTGCGCCTTCAGGGCTACGGTGCGGCGAATGGCCATGGACCGGCTGGCCGCGGGCCGCCGCCCGGTGCGACGGCGGCGGGACGCGACACGCTCGCGGAGGCCTATGAGGTCCTCGACGTACCGCAGACTGCCAGCGATCCCGAGGTCAAGCGTGCATACCGGCGCCTGATGAGCCAGAACCATCCCGACAAGCTGGTGGCCCGCGGTCTGCCGGAATCGATGCTCGAAGTCGCCAAGCAGAAAACCCAGGCGATCCAGGCGGCTTATGAGCGCATCCGCGAATCGCGTGGCATGCGATAGGCTAAAGTAAGGGCATGCTGGCGCCGGTCATCGCACCCTCGATCCTGTCCGCAGATTTCGCGCGCCTCGGCGCCGAGGTGGATGCTGTGCTCGCCGCGGGTGCCGATTGGATCCACTTCGACGTGATGGATAATCACTATGTGCCGAACCTGACCATCGGCCCGCTGGTCTGCAGGGCGCTGCGCAAGCACGGTGTGACGGCGCCGATCGACGTGCACCTGATGGTGGATCCGGTGGACCGGCTGGTGCCGGAGTTCGCCGAGGCCGGCGCGACCTGGATCAGTTTCCATCCCGAGGCGAGCCGGCATGTCGATCGCACCATCCGGCTGATCCGCGAATCGGGCTGCCGGCCGGGGCTGGTGCTGAATCCGGCGACGCCGCTCTCC
>JANPCY010000488.1:0-3776 GCA_031431175.1 Steroidobacteraceae bacterium
CGGCAATATCGGTGGTGCAGGGGACGCGCCGATCCTCTACGACGTCAACCGGCCGATCAATGGCGACAAGGCCGAAGTGCTCGGCGCGGAAATCGGCGGGCAGCATTTCTTCCAGAATGGCTTCGGCTTCCGCGTGAGCTACACCTACACCGACACCAAAGCCTATGTCGGCGGTGTCAAAGTCGGTCAGCTCGAAGGCGTTTCGGAGTCCGCGTTCTCGGTCGCCCTGATGTACGAGGACGATCGATGGGACGCGCAGATCGCAGCAGATTACAGTGGCGAATACACCGAGATCAACGATGCGGTCGGCGGACTCTCGCAGATTGGCGCTCCGATCACGTGGGTCACGGCGTCCGTCGCATACAAAGTGCTCGATGGGCTGACCGTCTCGCTCGAGGGTCGCAACCTCGCGGACGACTACTACTCCGCGAATCTCGGGCGCAATGATATTCCCGCGGGCTTCGAGACCTGGGGCCGAACCGTTATCCTCGGCGTCAACGCCAGATTCTAGCCAGCAGGACATTCCGTCATGAAGGCGCTCGCGACTAGCAGCCCGCGGACATGAGTGCGTGGCTCCTCCATGCATTGATCACGATGCTGCTGTGGGGCGTCTGGGGCGCGTTCGCGGGCCTGCCCGGCGAACACGGGGTGCCCGAGACGCTGAACTACGTCGTCTGGTCGCTCACGATGATTCCGCCGGCGATCCTCGTATGGCGCTGGAGTGGTCAACCGCTCAAGCGTGATGGCCGTTCCATTGCACTCGGTCTCGCCATCGGTTTGCTCGGCGCGGGCGGTCAGCTGCTTTTGTTTCATGCGGTCCGCATCGGTCCGCCGTACCTGATCTTTCCGATAATTTCATTGTCCCCCGCGCTCACGATCGCGCTCTCATTCACTCTTCTGAAAGAGCGTACCGGCAAGCTGGGTCTTGCCGGCATCGCTTTCGCGCTGTTGTCGCTGCCGCTCTTCGACTACCGCGCGGACGGTGAGCTCGCAGGCTACGGCCTCTGGTTCGTGCTGGCGCTCGCCGTGCTCGCCGCCTGGGGCGTGCAGGCGTATTTCATCAAGCTCGCGAACGCGACCATGGACGCCGCCAGCATCTTCTTCTACATGACGTTGAGCGGGCTGCTATTCGTGCCGATCGCGCTCGCGATGACCGACTTCGCGCAGCCGATCAATTACGGGATCGACGGACCGGGTCTGGCCGCCGTGATCCAGGTGCTGAACTCCATCGGTGCGCTGACGCTGGTCTTCGCCTTCCGCTACGGCAAGGCCATCATCGTCTCGCCGCTCGTCAACGCCGGCGCGCCGCTCCTGACGGCAATCATCTCGCTGGTGCTTGCGGGCCTGATGCCGGGACCGATCAAGCTGGCAGGCATTGCACTCGCGTTGCTCGCCGCGCTGATGCTCGCACTGCAGCCGGAAGAACCGGCATGAAGCCGCTGGTCGAAATCATCAACCGGCACAAGCGTGGGCAGCCGGTGGGAGTCTATTCACTTTGTTCGGCGCACCCGCGGGTCATCGAAGCCGCGATGCAGGAGGCGAATCTTGGCGCCTCGCCACTACTGATCGAAGCGACCTGCAACCAGGTGAATCAGTTTGGCGGGTACACCGGAATGACGCCTGTCGCCTTCCGGAAGTTCGTGCATGAAATCGCGGATCGCGTCGCATTTCCGCGCGACCGCCTGTGGCTCGGCGGTGATCATTTGGGGCCCAACGTCTGGCAGCAGGAGTCCGCCGCAGTTGCGATGGCGCGCTCCGATGAGCTCGTCAATCAGTACGTGGCGGCGGGGTTTCGCAAGATTCATCTTGATTGCTCGATGGCCTGCGCCGGCGATTCATCGCCGCTGCCGGAAATGGTCGTCGCCGCGCGAGCCGCGCAACTTTGCGCGGTGGCGGAGCGAGCGTGGCAACAGCACGGTGGCGAGCCTCCGGTCTATGTGATCGGCACCGAAGTGCCGACTCCAGGAGGTGCCGCTGAGAGTCTGGAGCAGCTCGCGGTGACAACGCCGGAGTCCGTCGAGGCCACGATCGCGGCGCATCGTCGAGCCTTCACTGAGGCGGGTCTGGCGGCGGTCTGGCCTCGAATCATCGCACTCGTCGTGCAACCGGGTGTCGATTTTGATAATGAAAGTGTCGTCGACTACCGGCCCGGGAGGGCGCGGCAATTGAGTGAATTCATCGCGCGCGATCCGCAATTGGTCTTCGAGGCGCATTCGACGGATTACCAGACGCCGGAGAATCTGCAGGCTCTCGTACGCGATCACTTCGCCATCCTGAAAGTGGGGCCGGCCGCGACCTTCGCGCTGCGCGAGACGTTTTGGGCGCTGGATGCGATCGAAAGGGAACTGCCTGGTGTGGCATGTCGCGCGGATCTGCGCGAAGTGGTGTTACGGACGATGCGCGCGGATCCCCAGTATTGGCGCGGCCACTACCGCGACTCCGCCAACGAGTCCCTGGATCTGGAGTACAGCCTGAGCGACCGGATTCGCTACTATTGGCCGCACCCCGATGTTCAACGAGCGTGCACTGCGCTGCTCGGCAACCTGCGAGAGCGCCCGCTGCCACTGACGCTGGTGAGCCAGTACCTGCCGCGCCAGTACTCAGCCATCCGCGCCGGACAACTCGATGCCTCGGTCGACGCGTTGCTGGGAGATGGCATCGGGTCGGCGCTGCGTCCCTACATCCGGGCGTGCGGCGCATGACCGGGGCCACACCATCGGCAACCGAACGCGAAATCGCCCAGCAACCGGAGGTCTGGCCGCGGATTGCCGCACTCGTCGTCCGCGAGCAGGCCAGGCTCGATGGATTTCTCGCACCGCTGCTCGGAAACCCCGAGCTGCGCATCGTGTTGAGCGGCGCCGGGACCTCCGCTTTCATCGGCGCCTGCCTTGCTCCGGCGCTGTTCCGGCATCTGCAGCGACGCGTCGAGACGGTGGCCACCACCGATCTGGTCTCGGGTCCCCAACTGCATCTGCAGCGCAGCATTCCCACGTTGCTGGTTTCGTTCGCGCGCTCCGGCAACAGCCCGGAGAGCGTCGCGGCCATCGACCTCGCCGAGCAGCTGCTCGTGAACCCGAATCACCTCATCATTACCTGCAATCCCGACGGGGCGCTCGCCAGGCGGGCGCCAACTTTGCGCAGCGCTTTGACGCTGTTGCTGCCGGATGAAACGAATGACAGGGGCTTTGCGATGACGTCGAGCTTCAGCTCGATGCTGCTGACCGCGGCGCTCGCATTCGGCGTCTTCGCGCCGGATGTCGTGCCGCGTCTCGCCAGAGCCGCTTCCGCTGTGATGCCCGCGGGGCATGCATTGGCGCGGCGTCTCGCCACGCGGCGTTTCGAGCGCGTCGTATTCCTTGGCAGCAACGAGCTCCGGGGGCTTGCCGCGGAGGCGGCGCTCAAGTTGCTCGAACTCACCGACGGCCGGACGGTTGCGATGTCGGAGTCGGTACTCGGGTTTCGCCACGGCCCCAAGACGGTCGTCAACGATCGCACGCTGATTGTCCTGTTGCTTTCGAACGATGCGTATACGCGAGCCTACGATTGCGATCTGCTTGCCGAATTGCGCCGCGATGCCCGCGCTGGTGCGATCATCACGCTGGGCGTGCGCGGCGAGGACCTGGGTGGCCTCGAACGACTCGAATTCCCGGGCCTGGATGATGCATGCGACCTGGAGGTCGCCCTGCTCGACGTGGTGTTCGCGCAGATACTGGCGCTGCGACAATCGCTGGAGTTCGGCCTCACTCCCGATCGCCCGAACCTGGCCGGCGTGGTCA
>JANPCY010000489.1:0-5610 GCA_031431175.1 Steroidobacteraceae bacterium
GAGACCTCGCGGCTCTGGCGCCAGGTCGTTACGCGCGTCATTTCGGACGAGTTCCCGGATGTCCAGCTTGAGCATCAGCTCGTCGATTCCGCAGCGATGCTGCTGCTAAGCCGGCCGGCTGACTATGACGTCATCGTCACCGAAAACCTGTTCGGCGACATCCTGAGCGACGAGGCCGCGGCGCTTGCCGGTTCGCTTGGCCTGCTGCCGTCGGCTTCGATCGGCGACGGGACGCGCGGCCTCTACGAGCCGATCCACGGCGCTGCACCGGACATCGCCGGGCGCGGCATCGCGAATCCGTACGGCGCAATTTGCAGTGCAGCGCTGTTGCTGCGTCATTCGCTTGGCCTCGAGGCCGAGGCATCAGTGCTCGAAAAGGCAGTTGCCGGCGCAATTTCAGCGGGCATCCTGACGCCCGACCTCGCGCTGCGCGGTACGGTGGCCGCCGATACCCGTGCCGCGGGCAGGGCCGTGCTGGAGCGGCTTTAGCCGACCGCGCGTCGGATACCCCTGACGCGAGTTGTGCGGCAGCCAGATAAAGAGATGCCGAAAGGCTCGCGTTTCCCGGCCAGTTCGAAGTGGAAATCGCGCAGCGAATCGCGGGGCAGCCGGGCGGAAGCTGCACCGCGCAGCTACATGCAGAGGGCCCACGCCGGAAGGCGCAAAAGGTCGGCGAGGAGGGCGTCGGACTTGCGCTCGCCGCGGCAACTGGCGACGATGCGGAGGTGCTGGCCGAAGCCGCGGATCTGCTGTTTCACATGACGCCGCTGCTCAGGCAGCGTGGCCTCGCGGCCTACGCATCGACCGATGCGCAGCGCCTGCCAGGCCAGCGCAGCTGCACGATCGAAAAACCGCTTGGCTACCGCGGCCCCGATGAGTTGATACATCGCGGCGACCTGGTGCTGACCGACGACCTGGGGCCGACTGATGACTGATGTTGCGACGACGCAGGCAGGCAGCGCCGACCTTCGGGTCGCCATGAAGGAGATGGGGCGCTTGGCACGCGCCGCGTCGCGCGGGCTCGCCCGGCTGGCATCCACCGACAAGGATGCCGCACTTTCGGCCATGCGCATGCGACTCGAAGGTGGTCGGGAAGCAATTCTTGCCATCAATGCCCGCGCTTGCGTTGAAGCTGAACTCGCCGGGCAATCGCCGGCATTGATTGATCGTCTTCGAGTCACCCGTTCGCGATTTGATGAAATGACCGGGGCACTTGCTGCGATACGCGAGCTCGACGATCCGATCGGCACGATTATCGGCGAACGCCGACGACCGAATGGGCTCATCATTCAACGCCGCCGGGTGCCCATCGGCGTAATCGCCGTCATCTACGAGAGCCGGCCCAATGTCACTGTAGATGCCGCGGCCTTATGCCTGAAGTCGGGCAATGCCGTAATCCTGCGTGGTGGATCGGAATCGCACGAAACCAATCGCGCCATCCACAGTTGTCTCGTCAGCGGACTTGCGGATGCTGGAGCGCCCCTGCAGGCGGTGCAATTGGTACCGACGAATGACCGCGACGCCGTGGCATTGCTGCTGGGCGGACTCGAGGGCGCGATCGACCTGGTGATCCCCCGCGGTGGCGCTGATCTCATCGAGCGGGTCAAGCGAGATGCGCGGGTGCCTGTTCTCGGCCACATGCAAGGCAACTGCCACGTATACATTGATGCGGCGGCAGACCTCGCCATGGCCATTGCGATTACAGTCAATTCCAAGCTGCGCCGTACCGGCATCTGCGGCGCCGCAGAGACGCTGCTGATCGACCGTGCCGCGGAGGAGGGCCTGGCCCGCGCCGTGGTCTGCGCGCTGCTTGACGGGGGTTGTGAAGTGCGCGGTGACGCCCAGGTGCAATTACTCGACCCCCGCGTGCGGCCGGCTTCCGAAGCGGATTGGACGACTGAATTTCTCGCGCCGACAATTGCAGCGGCCCGCGTCAGCGGCGTCTCCGGAGCGATCGAACATGTCTCCCGTCATGGCTCCGGTCACACGGAATCCATTGTCACGGAAGATTTGAATGCAGCCGAGCTCTTTCTCGCCGAGGTCGACAGCGCCATCGTGCTGCACAACGCGTCGACGCAGTTCGCCGACGGCGGTGAGTTCGGCATGGGCGCGGAGATTGGCATCTCCACCGACCGGCTTCACGCTCGCGGCCCCGTCGGCGTCGAGGAATTGACCACGTACAAATACGTGGTGCGCGGAAACGGCCAGACGCGCAAGTAGCCCTACTTGACGTCCGGGCGGTAGAGCTCGACCGCCTTGCGTGCCGAAGTCAGGATGCCTTTGATCATCGCCGAGCTGAAGCCCCGGTGCTCCATCTCGTTGAGACCGGCGATGGTGCAACCCCGGGGCGTCGTGACGCGGTCGATCTCCGACTCGGGATGCGAGCCTTCGCGCATCAGCAAGCCGGCCGCGCCCTTGGCAGTCTGCGCCGCCATCAGCAGGGCCTCCTCCGTATGGAATCCGGTCTCGATGCCACCTTGGGAAGCGGCGCGAATCGAGCGCAGAACGAACGCGAGGCCACTGGCGCTGAGCGCGGTTGCCGATTCCATCATCGACTCGTCGATCTCCAGCGTCGTCCCGACCGAGTCGAACAGAGTCCTCGCTTGCTCCAGCGCGCCGCGATGCTCGGACGGTGCGGCCAGGCAGGTCATCGACTGGCCAATGGCGATTGCGGTGTTTGGCATGGCCCGCACGATGGGAAGGTCGGCGCCAGCCTGCGCACGGATCTGCCCGATCGTCACGCCCGAGACGACCGAGATCAATGTATGACGCTTCGGATCGAGCACCTCGCGGATCCCGGATAGCAGGGCATCGAGCTGCCGCGGCTGGACGGCGATGACGACGTGGCGGGCGCGCTCGACTGCGGCGCAATTGTCGGCGCTGACCTGCAAGCCCGTACCGGCGAGCCCGGCCAGCTTGTCGACGTGACGGCGCGTCAGTGTGATGTCCGCGGCGCGGAAGCGCCTGGTCGCGAGCAAGCCGCGAGCCAGGGCCTGGCCGACATTGCCGCCGCCAAGAATCGCTATCGGCCCCAGCCCTTCGCTGGCGATTGTCTTGTCCATGGTCTCCAGCCTCTTCACGGATTCCCGTTAATCAGTCACTGCGCCCTCGGCGGCGCTGCCCACCAGGCGGCGATACTTTGCCAGTACGCCCTGCACGATATCCGATGTTGGTGCGCACCAGGCTTTGCGGCGCTCCTCAAGCTCGGCCCCGGCGATGTTCAAGCGGATCTCGCGAATCTCCGCGTCGATCGTGATCTCGTCGCCGTCGCGCACCAGCGCAATCGGTCCGCCGACCGCGGCTTCGGGCGTCACATGACCCACGACAAAGCCATGGCTGCCGCCGGAAAATCGGCCGTCGGTAATCAGCGCCACGGAATCGCCCAGTCCACGGCCCATGATCGCCGAAGTCGGCGCCACCATCTCGCGCATGCCCGGTCCGCCCTTTGGGCCCTCGTAGCGGATGACGATCACGTCTCCGCGTTCAATCCGGCCATCGAGAATCGCCTGCAGGCAAATTTCCTCGGAATCGAACACGCGCGCACTGCCCGTGAATCGCGTGCCCTCTTTGCCGGTGATTTTCGCCACCGCACCGGTCGGCGCCAGGTTGCCGTACAGAATGACAAGATGGCTGTCAGCCTTGATCGGATTGTCGAAACTGCGCACGACATCCTGGCCAGGCGGATAACTACTGACCGCTGCAAGATTCGCGGCGACCGTTCCACCGGTCACGGTCAGACACTCGCCATGCAACAGGCCCTTGTCGAGCAGCATCTTCAAGAGCGGCGTCAGGCCACCGATGGCGACCAGTTCGGACATCAGGTATTTGCCGCTCGGCCTGAGATCCGCCAGCACCGGCACACGCTTGCCGATCCGGGTGAAGTCATCGAGTGTGAGGGGTACTCGCGCGGCACGCGCCATCGCCAGCAGATGCAGCACAGCGTTGGTCGATCCGCCAAGGGCGATGACCACGGTGATGGCATTCTCGAATGCCTCGCGCGTCAGAATGGCCGAGGGGCGCAGCTCCTGCTCCAGCAGCTGCATGACCGCTTGCCCTGCTTGTATGCAATCGATGCGCTTGGCCTCGGAGACCGCCTCCTGGGCGGAGCTGTTTGGCAGGCTCATACCGAGCGCTTCGATGGCCGAGGCCATGGTGTTGGCCGTATACATTCCGCCGCAGGAGCCCGGTCCGGGAATGGCCGTGCGCTCGATTTCGGCAAGGCCTCGCTCGTCGAGGTCGCCGCTGGCATGGCGACCCACAGCCTCGAACACCGAGATGATGTCGCGTCGTTCTGCGCCGGGCCGGATCGTGCCGCCGTAAACGAATACGGCCGGGCGGTCGAGTCGCGCCATCGCCATCAGGCATGCCGGCATGTTCTTGTCGCAACCGCCGATGGCGACGATGCCGTCGAATCCCTGGGCGCCCGCGACGGTCTCGATGGAATCGGCAATGACCTCGCGCGAGACCAGCGAGTAGCGCATACCCGGCGTACCCATGGAGATGCCATCCGAAACCGTGATGGTGTTAAACAGCACATCGCGGCCCCCGGCGGCACGCACCCCCTCGCCAGTGGCCTGGGCCAACTCATTGATATGCATGTTGCAAGGCGTGACCATGCTCCATGTCGAGGCGACCCCGATCTGGGGACGACTGAAATCTGCGTCGCTGAAGCCCACGGCACGCAGCATCGCCCGGTTTGGAGAACGCTCGGCTCCGTCGACGACGAGCCGGGAAAACCTGCGCTGATTCGATCCGGTCATGGGTCGATCATAGCCGCAGCCTGCAGCGAAACTCCACCGGTGTTGACAGGAAGCGCTTGAGTCGTCGATGATCGGCTCATGTGCATGAGCCGTCGATTTGGTTTTTGCTTCTTTGCGACCACGCAGAGGTGTGGGTCGACGGCGTAGTTGCACGAAACGAATACTTGGCAATACCCGAAACCCCGCACCGGACCACCGCTGCGGGGTTTTTGTTTGTAGACCCGACAGGGAGCGATCATGAATAGTGACATTGGTGAAATCCGCCAGCGCATCGACGCCATCGATGAGCAAATCCAGGGTCTGATCGACGATCGCGCACGGCTCGCCCGCGAGGTCGGAGCCAACAAGCAGGCCGGCGCTGCGGTTGATTTCTACCGGCCGGAACGCGAGGCAGAGGTATTGCGCCATGTCCTTGCGCGCAACCGCGGGCCGTTGAAGGACGAGGAGATACTGCGGCTGTTCCGGGAGATCATGTCAGCATGCCTGGCGCAGCAGGAACCGTTGAAGGTTGCGTTTCTCGGTCCCGAAGGCACCTTCACGCATGCCGCCGTTACCCGTCACTTCGGACATTCGGTGCGTGCACTGCCGTTGCCAGACATCGAGGATGTCTTCCACGAAGTCGAGTCGGGAAGTGCCGACTTCGGCGTTGTACCAATCGAGAACTCCACCGAGGGTACGGTCCGTCATACGCTCGACATGTTCATTTCCTCGCCACTGAAGATCTGCGGCGAGGTGGAGCTCGCCATTCGCCACCACCTGCTGGGCCGCATGCGCTCGCTGGGTGACGTCCGGCGCATATGCGCCCATGGCCAGGCGCTGGCGCAATGTCGTTCGACACTCGATGGAATTC
>JANPCY010000490.1:0-6214 GCA_031431175.1 Steroidobacteraceae bacterium
CCGGCAAAAGACCGGAAAGGGGCGCTCGACGACGTAGTGCGCCGAATGCTGAGTACGCCCCCGGATCATAAACCCAGGACTACAAATGGCGTTCCGAAGAAGGGGGCCAAACGCAAGAAACCCGCCAAATAGGCGGGTTCGGTGTTTCATGTTGGTGGTTAGGCTACGCCTAATAGGTTTTCAAATGGGATTTGCAGCCCATCATGGAGTTTTTTTA
Organism: Steroidobacteraceae bacterium; assembly: GCA_031431175.1. Lineage (GTDB taxonomy): Bacteria > Pseudomonadota > Gammaproteobacteria > Steroidobacterales > Steroidobacteraceae > SCUD01. The sequence continues at coordinate 218 of JANPCY010000490.1, forward strand.
TCTGTGTGATCGATAGGTCTCGTTTTCGATTCAAGACTTCCGAGACCCGGCCCCTTCCACCAAGAAACGGCTCTAAATCCTTTCGATTAATTCCCATTTGTTCCATGCGAAATAGAATTGCCTCAACGGGATCGGGCGATTCAATTGGGAAGTGCTTCGATTCATAGGCATCTACAAGAGTCGCAAGCACATCAAGTTCTGCGCCAGCCTCAGAATCAGGCTCCGCATCCATCAATTCAGCAACGCGATCAAGCGCGTTGTTGTAATCGTCTTCCGTCTTAATGGGGCGAATGTTCATTAAATTGACTCCGCATCAATTTCATCATATTGGGCATGCGTACCGATAAATCGTATGCAGCCAATTCGATACGGGTAATTGAACTTCACAACTAAGCTGTACTTGTTGCCTGCAATGTTAAATACGATGCGGTTATTTCCTATTACGCTGGCGTTTCCATATACGGCCTTGGCATCATGAGGAGAATTCCAATCAGCGCCTTTGACCTCGCGAAACCAAGCCTTTAGCGGTTGTTCGGCATCTGCGTTGACTTCCCAAAAGTCTCTCAGGGTCGCCCTCGCGATGATTCTCACGGCGTTACCCTATCATGCTCCCAATTTGGGAACAAGTGTTCAAAGCACCCCATTAAATCAATAGGTTAGACTTTCAAGTAAAGATTAAGACAAATCGATCAGCCATCTAATCTTTACCGTCTACGAATCGTAGATTGATTAGCGGGCGGTCCCGCGCTGGCTGTTGCGGTCGGTCCGGTCGCATGGCGCTTGATCGTCACCCTGCATCGGACAGCCTGAGACACAAAACCCGTTTGGACGGCGGGCTTGTCGTTGCAATCCGAATGTTCTGAAACGTCGCTGGGTATTTGGTGCCGGTGGAGGGAGTTGAACCCCCGACCTCTCGCTTACGAAGCGACTGCTCTACCAACTGAGCTACACCGGCGTTCGGGGCGCGAAGTATAGGCAAGGCCCGGCCTGCTAGCAACGCAACTGGGCAGCGCCGCGAGCTAGACCTTAGGCCGCACCCGGATCACGACCTCGACCGCGACCGACTCCATGCCGGGCGGCAGGGCCGGAAGCCTGGCGAACTCGATGGCGCCCGGTGGCACGTCGATCAGCTCGCCGCTTCCCTCCACATGGAAATGGTGGTGCGGCAGCGTGTTGGAATCAAAGAGCCCACGCTCGCGACCGACGGAAAGCGCCCTCAGCAGGCCCTTGTCCGCAAACAGATTCAGCGTGTTGTAGACGGTTGCCTTCGAGACGCGCGTGCCGTCCTTCGCGAGCAGGCGGATCACCTGCTCAGCGGTCAGGTGCAGCTTGCGCGCGAACAGCAATTCCGCGATGCGAATGCGCTGGGCGGTAGGGTGGACCCCGTGCGTCGTGAGCACGTTCGCGATGCGCTGGCGGTCGGCAAGGGGTGTCGGGGTTGCAGCGTCCATGGGATGCAAATATACGCTCCGTTGGAAATCCGCTCAAACGCAGTCGAATAGCGACAGGGAGTTTGCGCAGCGCCGGGCTAGCCTCCGCGCATGTCATATGGATTCACTCTGATCGAATTATTGGTCGCACTCGCGCTGACGGCCATCCTCGCGACCATGGCCTATCCAGGCTTTAGCGCGTGGTTGCTCGACAGCCGCCGCGACGCGACTGTCAACACCACCCTGCACGCGGTCCATGTCGCGCGCCAGTTCGCTGCGACTCGCGCTGAGTCGATCGAGCTCTGCGGTTCACTCGATACGGTGCATTGCTCCGGCATGGCTGACTGGTCTTCGGGCCTGCTGATCATCGGTGCGGACGGCACCGTCCACCGAAGCCTGCCATCGTTTCGATCGACTCATGGACCGACGCTGAGATCAAACCGTCCCGTCATCCGCTTCGAGCCTGGCACGAGTTACGCCAGCCCGGCAACCATGACGATCTGCGACCGGCGTGGCGGCGGCGCCGCACGTGCGGTCATCGTGAGCCGCAGCGGTCGCCCGCGCGTCAGCGCACGCGATGCTTCGAACCGGGTGCTGCAATGCTGACGATCATGCCGGCGCGGGGCTTCACTCTGATCGAGGCGCTCGTAGCAATTGTCATCATGGTCGCGGGCCTCGCCGGCTCGGCTACGCTGCTGCTGCAAACCGTGCGGCAGGAGCGCGAATCGGGCAGCCGCCGTGCGGCACTTCGGATTGCGACTTCGATGGCGGATCAGCTACGTGCCGTCAGAAGGCCGGACGGACGCCCGGTTGTGGCGATCACCGGGATCGAAGCAGCGGTGGCCTGCGCCGATCACCCCGCCAGCTGTGAGGCGGAACGTGCGGCGGAACGGCTTCGCGCCACCTGGACGGCAGAGGCTGCCGACACATTGCCACAAGGCGCTGCCGCCAGTGTTGGAGTCCCGAATCCACTTGTTCCGGAATACCTGATCTCGATCGACTGGCCGGCGGTCGGTGGCGGCACGGAGCAACTCCGGCTGCCGGTGACCACGTGACGCGAATCAAGGGTCTCACCCTCGTCGAAGTGATGATCGCGATGCTGCTGGTGCTGATCGCGAGCGCCGGGGCACTCGCGCTGGTCGCGCGTGGCCGGGCGGCGCAACGTACTGGCGAGGCCGTAGCGATGCTCGAGGAAATTACCGACGCTGCATTTGCAATCCTGGTCGAGGAGTTGCGCATCGCGGGCTACCTCGGTCTTGCCGCCCCGGGCAGCTCCGTCATCGGTGCAAGCGCATTTGGCACCGCAGAAGCGCCCGGCCTGATCGTGACCGGTGGTTGCGGCCAATCGCTGGCTCACGACCTGGATACGACGGTTACAGCCGCCGACGGCACATACCGCGTCGATGCGGCCGTTCCGCTGCGATGCGCTGCGGGGCCGAATGGCCGGGTCGTGGCCGGCGCGGATACCCTGACCGTGCGGCATGCATCTGCTGCCGCCGCACCATTGGGCGCCGGTCGCCTGCAGATCGAGTCCAATCTGCGTGCGGCCCGCCTGATGACGAATGGCATCGCGCGTCTTGGCGCCGGTGCGCGTGTGCATGACCTGGAAGTCAGCGTCTTCTATATCAGTGCCGATTCGAGTGCGCAGCGCGGCTGGCCTTCACTTCGCCGCAAGCGCCTGGTCGGCGGTAGCCGCCCAGCGTTCCAGGACGAAGAACTCGTCACCGGCGTCGAGGATATGCAGGTGGAGTTCGGTCTCGACAACCTGGATGACGATGACAGCTCAGTTGATCGCTGGGTCACTCCGGCTGAAGTTCCGGCGCTGGACACACCGCGCGCTATCCGCCTGTGGATTCGTGCACGCACCGACACTCCCGAGAACCCGCCGATCATGCTGCCGGCACTCGGCTATTCGAATCGTCTTGAGTCATCCGGATCGAGCCGGTTCCGACGCAAACTTTCGAGTCGGGTCGTCGAATTGCGCAACCTGCAGGGCCGGCCATGAGGTCCGCCAACAGAGGCGCCGCGCTTGCTGTTGCTCTGGTGCTGCTGACAGGCCTCTCCGCTCTCGCGCTGGCAGCGGCCACAACAGCAGTCACTGCACTTGCGCTGGCGGGGCATCAACAAGTCGCGGCATTCGCACTCGAAGCAGCGGAAGCAGGCATTGCCAATGCATTGCAAACAGCGCGCGAACAGCGCGGCCCGGGTGTGGCGGGAATATTGCCGCATGGCGTCGGCGGCATAACGCAGGCGCGTTTTGAAACCCGAACGACGGAGCTGGATGGCGACGGCGCATTGCCACCGGGATTCAGCATCGGCACGAACAGCACGGCCTTTCAGGCACAACATTATCTGATCGTGTCCGAGGGTCAGGCGACCCGGAATACGCGGGTAAGGCTCGAACAGGGTTTCTATGTCGTGGTGCCACGTCCATGAATGACCGCAGACCGATTGGCCCACTGCTGACATTGGCAGCGAGCTCAATGCTCGGCTTCGCGGGCCTGGCCTGGGCCGATCCAGACGAGGCATGGCTTGCGCGCGCACCGCTGCCGGCCAATATCAGGCCACTGCTGGTCGTCGTGCTCGACACTTCCGCCGCGATGGGTGCGCGGATCATGATCACCGAACCCTACGATCCACTGGCCGATTACGCGCCTGCAGCCGGCGTGGCGCGGCCATGCAACCCGCAGCGCATGTACTGGCGGCGCGGACCGGGCACGGCGCCGGACTGCGCGACCATGACTGGCCTTCCCATGGAGCCGACGACAACCGACAGCGGAATGCATTGCGAATCCGCGCGCGCTGGTCTGGCGCGGCGCGGCTACTTCGTCTCCGCCCGCGCAGCGCAATGGCAGCCCATGGGAAGACATTGGGGCGCATTGCGCAAGGACGGTGCGGATGGTGTCGAGTGCCGGAACGATCGCGGGCGACACGGTCGCGTGGCCGGCCAGTGGTTCGCCGCCGATGGTCCATCCGGGCCGTGGAATGCAATGCCGGCTTCCGAAATCGATTGGGACGCAGCGCCGCACGGTGATCCATACATCTTCTATGCGGGCAACTTCCTGAACTATCTGGCATCGGTCAGCAAAACAACTGAAGCGACCCTGATGGAAGCTGCAACTGCGATGCTCTCCGGCGCCGTCGACGCGACGGATGAACTGGACGTCGCACTGGTCCGCTACTCCGATCGCGAGCCCGACGCCGCTGGTGGATTCGTCGCGCTCGCTCCGATACCCGCCGCGATGGCCGCGACACGACTACCGACACTATTGGCAGGATTGCCCGCATCCGGAGCCGCGCCGCTCGCCGAGACAATGACCGAAGTTGTGGCCTGGATGTCGGGCGGCATCGTCCGTTATGGCGAGGACGCGCGCGCCGACATGGCCGCCCGTGACCCGCAGGACTTCGCGCGCTATCAGTCACCATTCTCGAGTTCCTGCCGGCCCGTGACTATGGTGCTGACGACAGCCGGCCTGCCGTCACAGGACGAAGGAGCCCGGCTCATCGTAGAAGGCGTACCAGGGTTCGCCGAATTGACCGGTGGATGCGATGCAAGTTGCCTGCCGGCAATTGCGCAGTGGCTGACGCAGGCTGATCTGCGCGAGGCTCTTCCAGGCCGTCAGTTTGCATCGATGAACTGGATCACGCCGTCGCCATTGCCGACTCTCGTGGCCGAGTCACTGGACAAGGCTGGCGGCAAAGTTGAGTTTGCGGGGGACCCGCTCGCCTTCGCGAATATTGTCGCACGCAGCTTGCAACACGATGCGGCGGTGCCCGCCAGCGCACAATTGTCGGCAGCCGGTCTGCTGCTTGCGGACGATTCGACACATGAGCCCGCGGTACTTTATGGTTTGTCGGCGCCGCAGTCGCGGCAGCGCTGGCTGGGGAATCTTTTGCGCTACGGGCTGCGAGCTCCGGCAAGCCCGTTCGCAGCACCAGTCGTGATCGGCCGTGATGGAGAGCCTGCATTCGATCCGGGAACCGGCATGCCCAGGTACGACAGCAGCAGCGCGTGGAGCGATGGCCCGGACGGCGACGCGCTGCTTGCAGGTGGCGCTGCTGGCCAGCTGCCTGTCGCGGAATCGCGGCGACTGTACAGCGACATCACGGCCGACGCCCTGACCTCCGCCCGCAATCGCCTGACTCCCGGCAATGCGTCATTGAGCGCGGCACTGCTGGACCTGGGCCCGCACGATCAGGAAACCGCGGGCGAAATCATTTCGTGGCTTCTGAATCAACGCCAGCTCGGCGATCCGGGCCTGCAGGCACCGGTCAGCCTGAGTGACGCAGGCGCCGACAGCCGCACTACATTTCTCGCGACCCATGACGGCTTGCTGCACGCATTCGACACGGACACCGGCGTCGAGAGATGGGCGTTCATTCCCAGAACATTGCTGGCGCGCCTTCCGGAACTGATGCGCGACGAAGCAGGCACCATCCGAAGCCACGGCATCGATGGAGCCCTGGTTGTGCATCGCCACGATCCCGACGGGGACGGCCGCATCGATGCAGCGGCCGGCGAACACCTGTGGCTGATATTCGGGTTTGGCCGTGGCGGCAGCGGCTA
>JANPCY010000491.1:0-1992 GCA_031431175.1 Steroidobacteraceae bacterium
GTCCTCGATTCGGGCGGTCGCGATCGGATCGAGCGCTGAGCACGGTTCGTCCATCAGTATCACTTCCGGGCCAACGGCGATCGTGCGCGCAATGCAGAGCCGCTGCTGCTGGCCGCCGGACAGCGCGGTGCCAGGCTGGTCGAGGCGATCCTTCACTTCCTCCCAGAGCCCCGCGCGCTGCAGACTGCTCTGAACGATCTCGTCGAGCTCAGTGCGATCAGCGGCGAGCCCGTGGATCCGTGGCCCATAGGCGACATTCTCGTAAACGGACTTGGGGAACGGATTCGGCTTCTGGAACACCATGCCGACACGGGCACGCAGCTGCACGACATCCTGGCGTCGCTCGTAGATGTCCTGCCCATCCAGCCTGATCGTGCCCGTCACGACCGCGGTCGGGATCGTGTCATTCAGCCGATTCAGGCAGCGCAGCAACGTGCTCTTGCCGCAGCCCGACGGCCCGATCATTGCAATGACTTCGTTGTGCGCGACGTCGAGGCTGACGTCCCGGATCGCGTGCTTGTCGCCGTAGTGCACATTCACCTGACGGCAGGTCATCACCGGATTCGGCACGGTCAGGTCGCCGACCGTGCGGCGGGCCGCCGGTTCGCTGCCGCCCGCCGCAGCCGTCGCGATCTCAAGTGCTGCGCTGCGGCTTTTCGTTTGCGATTCGACTGCCATGACAGATACTCCGGAATCCATGACGCTCACCAGCGCCGCTCGAATTTCTGCCGAAGAATCACGGCCGCTGCATTCATTACCAGCAGGAAGGCGAGCAGCACCATGATAGCGCCCGAAGTGCGCTCGAGAAATGCGCGCTCCGGGCTGTCCGCCCACAGGAATACTTGCACCGGCAGTACCGTGGCCGGGTCTGTCAGGCTGCCCGGGATATCGGCGATGAAGGCGACCATGCCGATCATCAGCAACGGTGCCGATTCACCGAGCGCGCGCGCCATGCCGATGATCGCTCCCGTGAGCATGCCGGGCAGTGCCAGCGGCAACACATGGTGCGCGACCACCTGCACCTGCGACGCGCCCATTCCAAGCGCGGCTTCGCGTATCGATGGCGGCACTGCCTTGATCGCCGCGCGGCTCGCAATGATGATCGTCGGCAATGTCATCAGCGTCAGCACCAGCCCGCCGACCAGCGGTGCCGAACGCGGCGCGCCGAAAAACTGAATGAATACCGCGAGGCCCAGCAGGCCGAACACGATGGATGGCACCGCGGCCAGATTATTGATGTTGACTTCAATCATGTCCGTGAAGCGGTTGGCCGGCGCGAACTCTTCGAGATAGACCGCTGCCGCGACACCGATCGGGAACGACAGTACGAGTGTCACCATCAGCGTCAGGAACGAGCCGACCACGGCGCCCAGCACGCCCGCCTGCTCCGGCTCGCGCGAGTCTCCCGCGGTGAAAAATACGCGGTTGAATCGCCGCTCGACGCGATCCTCTGCAATCAGCGCATCAAGCCAGCCGAGCTGCAGGTTGGAAATGACCCGTTCGACTTCAGGTAACTTGCGATCGATCTTGCCCTTGACGAGCTGGTCAATGTCATCGGAAGCCATCAGCCAGAGTTCGCGCGTCTGCCCAATCAGGCGGGGGTCGTCGAGAACCATGTCGCGCAGGTCGAACGCGGAGCCGTCACTGACCAGTCCGTAGAGTTGCCGGAGCTCGCGTCTTCCCTCGACCTGCGGAAAGTTTTCGCGCAGTGCCTCCTTGAAGACACCGGAGTAATCACCCATTCGCAGGGTTTCTGTGTCTGTTTTACCTTCCGGATCAATCAGTTCTGGATCAAACCTGATGTCTATTCTTATGTAGGTCTGCACGAAAGCCGTGTAGCCCGTGCTGATGATAGACAGAAACAGGAAGCCGACGAACAGGAGACCGGAAACTGCCGCAGCAAGGCCATAAGCCCGGAACCGCCGTTCGGCACGATAACGGCGGCGCAGTCCGCGCTCGACACGCTCGCGAACCCGCGACTGCTCCTGTGCG
>JANPCY010000492.1:0-1692 GCA_031431175.1 Steroidobacteraceae bacterium
CCCTACGGACTGTTTCCACTCGCTGTCCTCGGTCCTGCATTCCTGTTCCTGTTGTGGGACCACGCGACGCCGCGCCAGGCAGCAAAACTCGGCTTCGCCTGGGGTGCGTGGCTCTTCCTTGCCGGCACCTGGTGGATCTACACGGCGATCCATGATTTCGGCGGTGCGCCCGCGTGGCTCGCGGCCTTGCTGTTGATCGTGCCGGTCGCGGTCATGGGCAGCTACTACGCAACACTCGGTTGGCTCGCAACGCGCTTCGTTCGACCGCCACGCCTTGCGCATTGCCTGCTGTTGCTGCCGAGCGGCTGGACTCTGATGGAGTGGCTGCGCGGCTGGCTGCTGTCGGGCTTCCCCTGGCTGGAACTCGGTTATGCGCACAGCGACAGCCCGCTTGCCGCACTTGCGCCGATCGGTGGCGTTCACCTGGTCACGCTGGCGAGCGCAGCCACTGCGGGAGCCCTGCTCGTGATGCTGGGCGGCGGCTGGCGGGACCGCGGCATCGCGTTCGCCGTCATCGTCGCAATCTGGGGCGGCAGCTGGGCCCTGTCCGGGCGGCAATGGACGGCACCCGTCGGAGTCAATATAAGCGTTGCGTTGCTTCAAGGCGCGATCCCTCAGGACGAGAAATGGCAGGCGGAGAATCGCAAGGCGACGCTCGATCGCTACCGCGCGTTGAACCGCGAGGCGCTCGGTCAACGGCTGATTGTCTGGCCGGAAGCCGCGCTGCCGATGTTGGCGCACGATGCGGAAGCCTACCTGGCGTCAATCCGCGCAGAAGCGCGCGCCCGCAATTCCGACGTGCTGATCGGCTTGCTGCGATTTGATTTCGAGAGTGGCGAGATCAGGAATGGCCTGCTCGCGATGAGCGCCACCGGCGACGCATGGTATTACAAGCGCCGCCTGGTGCCATTTGGCGAATTCTTTCCGGTCCCGGACTTTGTGCGCCGCTGGATGCGCCTGATGAGCCTGCCTTACTACGACATGACACCCGGTGGCGAGCGCCAGGCGGCATTGCCGGCGGCGGGGCAGAAGCTGGGTGCGACAATCTGCTACGAAGACGCTTATGGGTCCGAGCAGCTTGAAGTGCTCGGCGAAGCGACTTTGCTCGTCAACGTCACCAACAATGCCTGGTTTGGCGACTCAGCGGCACCGCATCAGCAGCTGCAGATGGCGCGCTTTCGCGCGCGCGAGGCCGGGCGCAGCCTGATCCGCTCGACCAGCAACGGCATCACGGCCGTGATCGCGCCCGACGGCAGTCTTGCCGCCGTAGCGCCGCAATTCGTGCCGGCGGTGCTGAAGTCCAGCGTGCAGCCGATGACCGGGCTCACGCCTTACGCACGGACCGGCAACTGGCCGGTGCTGCTCGGCTGCCTGCTGATGGCGCTGACATGTATCGGGTATCCTCGTGCCGCATGAATGAGCGATACGAACCTGCCGACATCGAGACCGCCGCCCAGCGTGATTGGGAGGCTGCGGGCACCTTCGCCGTGCGCGAGGACGCAGCGCGGCCCAAGTATTACTGCCTTTGCATGTTCCCGTATCCGAGCGGCCGGCTGCACATGGGTCATGTCCGCAACTACACGATTGGCGACGTGCTCGCCCGCTACATGCGAATGCGCGGCTTCAATGTCCTGCAGCCGATGGGCTGGGATGCATTCGGGTTGCCCGCGGTGAACGCCGCGATCGAGAATG
>JANPCY010000493.1:0-2333 GCA_031431175.1 Steroidobacteraceae bacterium
CAGGTCGGTCACGTGCAATTGCAGATCACGGAATATGCGGTCGAGCGTGTCATTGCGGCCGATCGTGACCGCGACGAACTCGAATGGCGACGCAGGTGCCGCCGGTGTCGCGGTGGGCGGCCCGGCGGGCGCCAGGGTGAATTTTTCGGGCAGTGGTTCGAGCAGCGGGTTCTGCAGCTGCGAACCAGCGGCCGCGAAGATCGATCCCGCGACGATGCAGGACGCAACCACGCCGAAGCGATGCGGATACGAATCCGCGCCGTCAATCTGCTCGGCTACTTGCCTGGCCCTGCCGTGATCCACCCGGGCATCCCCAACGAGGTAGAACTCGACGGTAGTCTTGGCAGGGCATGGGCGTCAACCCGTCGATAGTCGGGCCCTTGTACTGCGTCACGGAATTGGCCGGTTTCGGCCGTGGCGCGCATTGCTTATGCCCGGCGGCGCTCCTAGAGTTGCAGCCTGGCCGCCGCAGGGTGCAGGCCTGGGGGACCGATGCTGCCGCCAGCACAACAACTCGAGGAATTGCGCCGCGGTGCGGCCGAAGTCCTGACCGAGGCGGACCTGGTCCGCAAGCTCGAGCGCGGGCGGCCGTTGAAGGTAAAAGCCGGTTTCGATCCGACCGCACCGGACCTGCATCTGGGTCATACCGTGCTGATCAACAAGATGCGCCAGTTCCAGCAGCTGGGGCACCAGGTCATTTTCCTGATCGGCGATTTCACCGGGATGATCGGCGACCCCAGCGGCAAGAATGCGACCCGGCCGCGCCTGACCGCGGATGAGATCAAGGCCAACGCGCGCACCTACCAGGAGCAGATTTTCAAGATCCTCGATCCGGAGCGGACCGTGATCGACTTCAATTCACGCTGGTTCTCGCCGATGACGGCAACCGGCCTGATCGAGCTGTCCGCGAAATACACGGTCGCGCGCATGCTCGAGCGCGACGATTTCGCGAAGCGCTACAAGTCGGGCCAGCCGATTGGCGTGCACGAATTCCTCTATCCGCTGGTGCAGGGCTACGACTCGGTGGCGCTTGAAGCCGATGTCGAGCTCGGCGGCACCGACCAGAAATTCAACCTGCTGGTGGGACGCCAGCTGCAGCCCGACTTTGGCCAGGAACCGCAGGTCGTGCTGACGATGCCGCTGCTCGAGGGGACGGATGGCGTCCAGAAAATGTCAAAATCGCTGGGCAATTACATCGGCATCCACGAGTCATCCGTGGAAATGTTCGGCAAGCTGATGTCAATCTCGGACCCGCTGATGTGGCGCTATTTCGAACTCCTGTCGGCGCGGCCGTTGCCGGAAATCCGCAAGTTGCGCGCCTCGGTGGCCGAGGGGTGCAATCCGCGTGACATCAAGTTCGAGCTCGCCGTCGAAATTGTCGACCGCTTTCACGGTGCGGGCATCGGCACCGCTGAGCGTCAGCGGTTCATCGCGCGCTTCCGTGACGGCGCGCTGCCGGAGCAGATCACGGAGATGCAGATCCAGTGCGCCGGGGAGTCCGCCAAGCTCGCCAATGTATTGAAGGACCTCGGTCTTGCCGCCAGCGCTTCGGCAGCCTATCGGTTGATCGAACAGGGCGCAGTCCGCATCGATGGCGAGCGTGTCGAGTCCCGGGACACGGCGCTTGCCGTGGGCGGGAGCTACCTGCTGCAGGCCGGCAAGCGTGGAATCGCGCGCGTGACCCTGCGCAAATCCTGAGCCGCGACCCGATTTCAAGCCAGGCGGACCCGGAAAAGCCGGGCAAATGACCGTTCCTGACGGCCCTCGTTGACTCCCTGAAAACTGCCGCTATACTGCGCGCCCCCACCGCGGGCAGCGCTGAAAAGAGCGGCCCGGGCGGGTTCGTGCGGCACTGTTTTTGTGTTGCCACCCCTTGGGACCCGGGGTAAACTATGCGGTCTTCCCTGACGCTTTGCCGGCAGGGAGTTCTTTAAAAAGCTAGCAGGTAATGTGTGTGGGGACTCGCGTCAGGTCGTCCATTTATGGGCGCCAAAACTGCGAGTAACCAAGCGTCCAGCGGTCCGGGTCAAACCGGATCTTGGTTGGAGTTTGGATCTCGCTTTATCAGCTCAAAACTTTGAACTGAAGAGTTTGATCCTGGCTCAGATTGAACGCTGGCGGCGTGCTTAACACATGCAAGTCGAGCGGTAACAGGCGTAGCAATACGTGCTGACGAGCGGCGAACGGGTGCGTAATACATGGGAATCTGCCTAGTAGTGGGGAATAACCCGGCGAAAGCCGGGCTAATGCCGCATACGATCCACGGATGAAAGCGGGGGACCTTCGGGCCTCGCGCTATTAGATGAGCCCATGCCGGATTAGCTAGTTGGTGA
>JANPCY010000494.1:0-2847 GCA_031431175.1 Steroidobacteraceae bacterium
CCTGCCGTCTCGACCCAGCCGCCGACCGCGAAATTGCCACTGCCGGTGTGTGCATGAAGTCCCGCGACCCTCGCCCCGGCCTGTTCGGCCGCCTGGCGCAGGTCGGCGAGCTCAAAGAGTGGCACGCCGAATTTCGAATGCACGCCGGCCGTGCGGACCTTCCGGTGGTGGCCGTGACCGAGGCCGGTATCGATGCGCACGAATATTTCGCGGCCGAGGAACATGCTGCCCCAGTTGCGCAACACGTAGAGATTGTCCACCGTGATGCGCAATCCCAAGTCGTGCGCCCATTGATATTCCCCGCGCGCTGCGAAATTCGGCGTGAACAGCAGGCGCTCGCGGGTGATGCCCGGCACGGCCTCAAGTACGCGCTCGATCTCGCCGCGCGAGACACATTCGAATGAAAGGCCCTGTGCAGCGACTATCCGGAGGATTGCGGGATGCGGGTTGGCCTTGATGGCATAGAACACGCGCGCCACCGATTGCATGCCTGCCAGAAGCTGCGCCTGAGCGGCGACCGTCGCCAGGTCGTAGACATAGGCACATTGCCGGTCGCGCAGCAGTTCAATCAGCGCGTCACGCGCCTTGTACCACCAGCTGCCCCGGTCTATCTCGGCGGGCTTCGTCAGATTTCGTCCGGGTCGTACTCGGACAGTTCGCGTTTCAAGCGCCTTTCAGCCAGCGCGTCCTCCACCTTGCTCCAGGCGGATTGCTGCACCGGCCGGCGCGACCCCTTGGGGCGGCGCTCGACGACGATCAACTTGTCGAGGTCGCCATCCTGGTCGCTGCTGGGCTCCCCGAGAAACTCGTCCTCGAGGTCGAAGGACTCATTATTGCGCTCTTTCATTCGGATGAATTCCTAGCGAAATCAATGACATCCACCAGAAACCCGACAAGCTTCGGGCTGCGCAATATATACGAAAAGTTGCAGTTATCAACTGCCCTGCTGAATTTGCAGGTTGAGGGGCCGGCAGCAACGCGAAAAGACTCAGCCCGACTGGTCGCAGGCCTTCAGGCACTCGCTGTACTTGTCGTCGCAGGCCTGCATCTTGTCCGGGTCGCCTTCGGAATCGCCCATGCACTTGTCCGATTCGGTGTCGCAGCGCTCCAGGCATTTTTCTTCGGCCTGCGGACGCGCATCTTCGGCGCCCGCCAGGCCGATCATGACGAGGCCTGCGGTCAGTGCGGCGAACCAGAGTGTGCTTCGGAAATTCATCGACCTACGCTCCCGGGGCTACGCGTGTATATAGGCCATGGCGCGCCATCACGCAATTACCCATGCTTCAGCATCCGCAAACGGCGCTGAATGCCCGCTGAACGACGATTCTGCGCCTCTTATGCCCTCATTTCAGCCAGGGCCCGGCGGACCAGGACATGGGCCATGGGTCCCAGTGCACCGAAACGCCCGTCTTTGGTCTGGCCGTGGAAATAGCGGTAATAGATCTGCTGGATGATCACGGCCAGCCGGAACAGTCCGAATACCCGGTAAAAGCGAAAGTCCTTGATGGGCAGGCCGCATGCCTCCGAATAGCGGCCAAGGACTTCCACGCGGCTCAGCGAGCCCGGTAACTGCGTCGGCAGCATGCGGGTAACCTGCATCTCAGGGTCATCGCCTGCCTCGACCCAGTAAGCCATCGAGCAGCCGAGATCCATCAGCGGATCACCGATGGTTGCCATTTCCCAGTCCAGCACGCCGATCAGTCGTTCGGGCTGCCGCAAATCAAACACGACATTATCGAGCTTGTAATCATTGTGGATCAGCGCAGCGCGGCCGGAGTCCGCCGGTGTATGGGCTGCAAGCCACTCGACCACTTCGGCGGCCTGTGGCGCGTTGCTCGTCTGTGCCTGCGCGTAGCGTTCCTTCCAGCCCCGTACCTGGCGCGCCGCATAGCCATCGGGCCGGCCGAGATCGGCGAGCCCGAGCAGCCGGTAATCGAGCCCATGCAGCCTTGCCAGCACGCTTATCAGCGCGCCCTGCTGGGCGCGCACCAGCGCGGGCGTCGCCTCGAGTTCCAAAGGGTAATCGCGGCGCAGGATGATCCCCCGGATTCGCTCGACCACATAGAAAGGAGCACCGATCACGGTTTCGTCGGCGCAGTAATGCAGCGGCCTCGGGCATTCTGCGAATCCCACGCGCAGAGCCGACAGCACACGAAATTCACGGTGCATGTCGTGACCGGATTTCGGCCGTGTGCCGATCGGCGGGCGGCGCAGCACCAGTTCAAAGCTTGCGGCGGTCAGCAGGTAGCTGAGATTCGAGAATCCCGAAGGAAACTGCCGCACGCGCAGTGGCAGTTCAAGACCGGGGATATGGCTGGCCAGGTATTCCCCAAGCCGCACATCGTCGAGCGCTTCGCCGGCACGCACCGGCGCCGCATCGTCAATCAGGCTCATCCGGCATGGTCTCGCAGCATGTGCCGCGCGACCGAAATCTTGTGCACCTCGTCCGGCCCGTCATAGATGCGCGCGGCACGCTCCTCGCGGTAGAACCAGGCCAGCAAAGTGTAATCGGTCATGCCGAGCCCGCCATGTACCTGCAATGCCCGATCCACGACCCGCTGCAGCACATCGGCGACATGGAACTTGATGATGCTGATGTCATCACGCGCAGCCTTGGCGCCAGCCAGACCGATGCGCCAGGCGGTGTGCAGCACGAGTAAGCGGGCCGCGCGGATCTCCGCGACGCTCTCGGCGATCCAGGCGCGCACGATGTCGCTGTCGCCCAGCCGCCGGCCATCAGGATCAATGACGCGTGTCGCCGCGCGCCCGATCATCATCGCCAGTGCGCGTTCGCAGATACCGAGCCAGCGCATGCAGTGATGGATCCGCCCGGGCCCGAGCCGCGAT
>JANPCY010000495.1:0-2046 GCA_031431175.1 Steroidobacteraceae bacterium
ATTTGCTACTATTTCCTCCTGACACCGGAGGACCTATGGCGAACATCGAGAAGATCAGCGTAGCACTGCCGACCGACATGCTGGAACTCGTCAAGAAGGCGGTGACATCCGGGGACTACGCAACGACCAGCGAGGTAATCCGCGAGGCGCTGCGGGAATGGAAAGGCCGGCGTGAAACACGCGAAGAAACGATCGCAGAGATCCGGCGACTCGTACAAGAAGGCTTGGATAGCGGAGGCTGGCGGCCGTTCGACGCAGAGGAGATCAAGCGCGAAGGGCGCAAACTGCTCGCGGCAACGAAGGCGGCGAAGAGCCAACGGAGTCGATGAATCGTGTTGTTATCAGCAGGCGTGCCAGCGCGGACATGTTTGAGATCTGGCTATACGTCGCTGCAGACAACATTGACGCGGCCGATTCACTGCTCGCCGAGTTCGATGCCAGGTTCCTGTTGCTTGCAGGCGCGCCCGCGCTCGGTCATGTGCACGCAAATATGCCAGCGGGCGTTCGATGCTTCCCCATAGGTAACTATCTGATTTTCTACAGGCTCGCTGCTGCCGAAATCTCGGTCATTCGTGTCCTTCACGGAGCGCGCCAGCTGCAAGGCCTGATCTGAAGAATTTTCTTGTTCCGACTCTTGGCATCGTGGCTTACGATTGCGCCCCATGAACCGCAACCTGATCTTCGCCCCGGTCCTGGTCCAGGTGCTCCTGACCCTGACGGTATACGTCTTTCTGGTCTTCGCCAAGGTCCGGGCAATGAAGACCGGCCTGGTGGATATGGCGCGGCGCGCGCTCTACGACGACACCTGGCCCGAGGGCGTCATGAAGATCAATAACAACATCCGCAACCAGTTCGAGTTGCCGGTGTTGTTCTACGTGGTTTCGATAGCACTATGGGCGCTGAATGCGGTGGGACCCCTCGGGCTCGCCGCTGCCTGGCTCTTCGTCGCAAGCCGCATCGTGCATGCGTACGTCCACATCGTCCCGAATTATGTGCTGGTGCGGCGTCACGTTTTCACGTTCGGCTGGTCGATGGTGGTCGTGATGACGGCGTTGGCAGTGTGGGATTCACTGGACCCGGCACCAAGTCGGTGGATCTGTTTTAGCACTGCGTCGGGTGACGGCGGGTGCCCTAGCAAGTCGAGCATCAGGGTTCGCGTATCGCGCTCGGAGCCGTAGACCAGCAGGTGCTCGCTGAGCCAGCCATACCATTTCGGATTGCCGGCATCGAAGGGCCCGATCACCTGGCTCGTGCGCTCGCGGATCTCGGCGGTGAGTACGGCGCCCAGCCCGTAATTCACCATGTAGCCCGGGGCATCGACGAGCTGCACACGCACGGCCCACCAGGCCACTTCCGGGTGCGGCTTGACGCGCAGGTAATGGCTCGTGATATCAGTCCACTCTGCGTTGGGATCGGCGGCGGGATCGCGCAGCATGCGCAGCTCAAAGAGCGACCAGGCGACGTCCATCATCACGCCGCCCAGCATCGTGCGCAGCGACATCGCCACGGGCAGCGCGGTCCCCAGGTATTTCTTCTGCCAGGTCGGCTCGTACACACTCCAGGATGAGACGTCAGCGAACGCCTCGGTAAATAGCGTATCCGGCCAATAGGTGAAAGCCGGGCGGTTCCTGATGGCCGATATATGCACCGCGTGGCCATTCTCGTGCACGAGCTCGTTCAGCGAGGACAGCCCACCCGAGCGATAGCGCCCGACGACGCGCGCGATCGTCGGCTGCCACGCGCCATTCACGTAGCGACCGCGCCGCACGAAATCCGTGTAGGCGAGCGGCGACTTGTCCGCCCGGTCGTCGATGTCGTAGATGACGCCGAGCTTCGCAAGGTCCACGCCGAGATCGAGATAGAAGCGGTGGTCAACGGCCACGATCTTGGTATCGGGAAAGCTGGGCGCGATGCGGCGATTCGCCTCGCCGATCGCGTAGCGGTAGTCCCAGGGCTCGATCATCTGTGGCGGATTGGCTTCCCGCCAGGCCTCGAGCATCTGGATCAGCCAGCGCTCGACGTCCGCGACCGACACGCCGATTGCAC
>JANPCY010000496.1:0-2566 GCA_031431175.1 Steroidobacteraceae bacterium
CGCGGTCCTCGAGGCGGAACGCCAGATTGTCGCGCAGGTAGTCGAAGCCGAATTCATTGTTGGTGCCGTAAGTCACGTCGCAGGCGTAAGCGGCGCGCTTGTCGGCGGGTGGCTGGCCGCTCGTGATCACCCCGACCGTAAGGCCGAGAAAGCGGTAGATCGGGCCCATCCACTCGGCGTCACGCTGGGCGAGGTATTCATTGACCGTGACGACGTGTACGCCGCTTCCGGAAAGCGCATTCAGGTAAACGGGCAGTGTGGCGACCAGCGTCTTGCCCTCGCCGGTGCGCATTTCGGAGATCTTGCCCTCGTGCAGCACCATGCCGCCGATCAGCTGTACATCGAAGGGGCGCAATCCGACTGCGCGTGTCGCGGCTTCTCGCACGGTCGCGAATGCCTCGGGCAGCACTTCAGCCAGCGATTCCCCCTCGGTGAGGCGCGCGCGCAGCCTGGCGGTCTGCGCGAGCAGTTGCCCGTCGGTCATCGCCGCGAACGCCTCGGCGTAGCCGTTCGCATCGGCTACGCGGCGATCGTACTGACGCAGCAGCCGTTGGTTACGGCTGCCGAATATCCGCGGAAAGATTTTCCACACGCGCCTGGGACCTCGAACCGGCAGGGTCAGTCGGGACAGGTTCCCACTGGGGCCACCCGGAAAAAACCGGCAGTTTACTACGACTCGCCCTGGGGGATTTCGTACAGGCCGCTAAGATCAGCGCCGCACGAAAGACAGCGGGTTGACCGGGCGGCCGTCACGAAGCACTTCGAAGTGCAGATGGGTTCCGGTCGAGCGACCCGTGGAGCCCATCAGCGCAATCGGATCGCCGCGCTTAACCGTCTGGCCAGGCTCCACCAGCAGTTTTGCATTGTGTGCGTAACGGGTGACATAGCCATTGCCATGCGTGATCTCGATCAGGCGGCCGTAGCCACCGTCGACGCCCGCATGACTGACGATACCGTCGGCGACCGCGAGCACGCGCGTGCCGGCGGTGCCCGCGAAATCAAGACCCGAATGGAAGGCATTGCGACCGTCGAACGGATCGGTGCGTTGTCCGTACAGCGAGGAGATGTACCCCGATTCGACCGGGCGGCCGCCCGGCACGATTTGCCGCGCGAGCTCGCGCGTCATGATCAGGTTCTGAAGCGCGGTCAGCTGGCGGCCACGATCGTCGATCGCTGCTTCCACTGAATCGAGCATGTCCTCGAGCGCCGGCACGACCGGGCCCGCACCCGCGGCTTCTGCGCGCGGCCCGCCAACCGCAGGCGGCTGGTTGAAGTCGAATTCCCCACGATCAAGCTTGGCGACTTCGGTCAAGTGGCGGCCCAGCGCATCCAGGCGGATCAGCTGCGCCTGCATCTGGCCGACCCGGGTCGCGAGCGCCGCGACCTGATCGTCGACGACCCCACGGGTCTCCTCGATCATCGCGCGTTGCGTTGCGAGGTCCTCATCCCAGCGCGCCAGTGTGAACTCGCCGAGCGGGCCGGTGCCGCCATAGCGGCTGCCCGCGACAAAGGCAGAGGCCAGGAGCGCCAGCAACGCGAAGCCGCCGATAGATATCAATAGCGGGCGCCAGCGCAAATGCTTCGCGCTGCCAAGCCAGACCGGGCTACTGGGTGTCATGCTTTGCAAGGACTCTGCGGCTCCCTTCGCAGCGGCCGGCGGTTACTATGTGCCTCGGCGTCAGCCAACGGGCGCGCCCCATGATTGCCGGTCGCTAGGCCCCAGCGGGGACCCAATATGCGGCGCAAAATGCCAAAAAAAGCCTTGAAACTCAAGTACTTTCGTAGCTCGACAGCCACCTGGCGTGGTGCGCCTTGAAAAAACTGACGCCTGTCAGTGACTTGCTGGCGCATGGGTCGGGCATGCTCAGACGGCTGCGCGAGGGCACGCTCGAGGCCAACAGGACCCTTGCGGGGCTCAAGCGACAGCTGCCGCCCGAGCTCGCCCAGGAGGTCTGGGGTGCCGTGATGCAGGATGCGACACTGATCGTGCTGGTCCGCTCAGCCGCCTGGGGAACGCGCCTGCGCTATCTGGCGCCGCGTTTCAAGGACGCGCTGGCCGCCGAGCTCGGCGCCGAAATCGAACGCGTGGTCGTGAAGGTCCGCTCGGATGGCGCCTGATCAGGCGCTCGCGTGCGCGGTACCAACGTAAGAGATGGGCGCCGTGCCGCCATCCCTGAAGGTGACTTCTTCCCAGCAAGTGGCATCGGCAAGCAGAGTTCGCAACAGCAGATTGTTCAGCGCGTGGCCGGACTTGTAGCCGCTGAACTCGCCGATCAGCGAATGGCCCAGCAGGTACAGGTCGCCGATCGCATCGAGGATCTTGTGGCGCACGAACTCGTCTTCATAGCGCAACCCGTCCTCATTGAGGATGCGGTAGTCGTCGAGGACGATGGCGTTGTCAAGAGTGCCGCCGAGCGCCAGATTGCGCGACCGCAGGAACTCGAGATCGCGCATGAAGCCAAAGGTCCGCGCGCGGCTGACTTCACGCAGGAATGTCGTGGTCGAGAAATCCATCGACGCGCGCTGCGCATGGCGTCGAAACACCGGGTGATCGAATTCGATCTCG
>JANPCY010000497.1:0-3257 GCA_031431175.1 Steroidobacteraceae bacterium
GGGGCCGCTGGCAGGATTGCGATGGCGTCCTTGCCCATCATCCGCATCAGCTGGCGCCTGCGCTTTGAAAACTCGTCTTTCTTCATGCCTTGCTCAATGGACAACGACTTCAGGCCGGGGTTGCGTCGCACGAAGCGCAGCGAGTTCGTCGAATGCGAGCTGCGCACCCGCCCGCAGATACTCGAAGAGCTCCGTGAATGCCGCCTCGCCGGCTTCGGCACTCTCCAGCGGATCCAGCCGCGCCCGGGCAATCTCGCTGAAATCCTGCAGCACCTCGCTGACCTCGTCCAGTTCCACGATGCGACGGTCCGCGCCACCAGTGGCGATGCCGTACAGGAACCCGCCGCTCCAGGCCGCCAGTGCCTCCACCCGTTCGTCCAGCGCTACGTCATCATCCGGAACGAGCGGCGCAAACTCGAAGTCCTGCGACCGCAGCGCCTCGAGCGTCACCTGGTGGACCTCCTTAAGCATGCGCTGCGACGGGTCATCAATCCGGCCATTGGTGCCGGTTTCGATCAGCTCGGCGATCCATTCGGGAGTCGTGTAGCCTTCGCGTGCGCACAGCGCACCGCACAGGCAGCCGTGCGCCTCGGCCGCGTCAACCGCAGAGCCAAGGCCGTCAAGGACAGCCTGCACCAGCGCAAATGTCACTTCGCTCAAGCCAGCTAACCTCCGATTTGCTCCCCTATGAGGCGCGTTACATGCGCGCGTAACCCGCTGGGACCGGCCGGTTTTCGCCCCTGCGGGAGTAAATCAGAGGTTCCCCGCAAATGGTACTCCGCAGCGGCCGGCGACCCCAGTACAAGCCGCGTTGACCCGCCTCATGACGCGGTTTCATAATGGCCGCATGGAAGACGCGGCCACGAAACCCGGACTCGAGCGCGAACTGAAGCGACTCGAACGACGCCTCGACGAAGTTGTCGGAGTCGTCGCCCAGCTCAAGGAAGAGAATCGTGCCCTGCGTCAGCGCCAGGATTCCCTGAGCGCCGAACGGGCGACGCTGATGCAGAAGAATGAGCAGGTTCGCGCCCGCGTCGAGGCGATGATTGGACGCCTCAAGGCGATGGAGAGCGGCGCATGACTACCGACGCCAGCCGGGTCAGCGTGCGGATCCTGGAAAAGGAATACCACGTTGCCTGCCCCGCCGAGGAACGGGCCGCGCTGCTCGATTCGGCCGAGTACCTGAATCGCAAGATGCGCGAGATCCGTGACAGCGGCAAGGTAGTCGGCCTGGATCGCATCGCAGTGATGGCGGCGCTCAACATCACCAATGACCTGCTCCTGTCGCGCGGACGCGACGGGGGAGTTGAAATGGACCTGGCTGCACGACTGAAGACCATGCGCGAACGCGTCGAGTCGGCGCTGACGCGCGGGCAGCAGCTGGATACCTGATATTCCGGCGGGCCGCGTGCAGCACGCGACCGCCACGATTTGGCGCCGCCTGCGGTGTTCGATGTGGGCCTGGGTACTCTCGACCCTAATGTGAAAAACCCAGGAGCGTGGCTCAGCGGCAGCATTGTGCAAGTCCGCCTGGTAGCGGAAAGCCTTAAATGCCGCGGCTTGCTCCACTTGTTGCTCTGGTTCGAGAGCAGCGGTCTGCAACGGCACATGCGGGTGGCGCCTCCTGATTTCACCGATGCCTGAAAGCGATCAAGCCGGCCTGCGCCAGCGTCTGCGCGCAGCGCGGCGCGCGGTGGGCGCCGCGGAGCGGCTCGCCGCCGCGGCCGCCATCGACGCGACGCTTCGGGACATGGGGCTGCCGCGGCCGCGGTCGCGGATAGCGGTTTACCAGGCGATGGATGGGGAACTGGATCCTGCCATCGTCGTGCACCGCGCACTCGCACTCGGTTGCGAAGTTCACTTGCCCATCATCACCAGCTACCGCCGCCGGCGCATGCGCTTCGCGCCCTGGCCAGCCGATCCGCGGGACCCGCCCGTCGCAAGCCGCCTGGCCCGCTGGTTTGATCTGGTGCTGGTGCCGCTGGTCGGCTTCGATGACGAAGGCAACCGGCTCGGCATGGGCGCCGGTTTCTACGACCGGCATTTTGCATTCCTGCGTCATCGCGATTCATGGCACCGGCCCCTGTTGCTCGGGCTCGGATTCGAGCTTCAGCGCCTGGAAAGGCTCCCCGCCAAGTCACGCGACGTGCCGTTGTGGGGCATTGTGACCGAGCGCGGCGTGCACGGCCGTGCCGCAGCCCGGAATCGCGGAAAAACTGCGGAAAACGGCTCGTGAACTACTGGCTGATGAAGTCCGAGCCGGCTACATTCGGCATCGATCACCTGGCGAAAGCGCCACGGCGCAGTGCTGCCTGGGACGGTGTCCGCAACTACCAGTCCCGCAACATGCTGCGCGACGATTTCAGTCGCGGTGACCAGGCATTCTTCTATCACTCGAGCTGCGAGCTGCCAGGAATCTACGGAACGATGCGCGTCGTGCGTGGCGGTCATCCGGATCCGACGGCGTTTGACCCCCGGCATCGCCAGTACGATGCGGCGAGCGATAGCGCCGCTCCGCGCTGGTATCAAGTGAAGGTTCAGCTGCTCTCCAGGTTTGCGCAGCCCGTCACATTGGAGGCGTTGCGCAAGCATGCCAAAGGCCCATTGCGCGACCTGCTGGTGCTGCGTCGTGGCAACCGCCTGTCGATCACCCCGGTCACCGCAGACGAATGGAATTTCATTCATCGACTCGCCGCAACGCCACTTGCGTGACATACACGCCGCCCGGGGAAACAAGCTGTTTCGCGTGATGGTGAAAATTTTCCCTGTCGCGATCGAGTTGCGGTCCCGATTCGTCGATCGCGAAGCGATCACACACGATTGCGATGCGACGGAGCGATCACATGTGGTGTGGACGCGCGCGAAGCCCATACCCCTTGCTTGCAATCCCGTCAACCATGTATATACTCCGACCTCGGATTAACCCGACATGGAGATCTATCATGGCGACGAAGAAGAAGGGCAAGAAGAAGGCTGCGAAAAAGAAGTAGGGCTTTCTGCAGTGGGATCGGCGGTTTGTTGATCGATTAATGACCTGCCACCGGTTCACTGAATGCTAAAACTGTGCCCGCGAAAGCGGGCACAGTTTTTTGTGGGGGACGCTGATGGATGCCGACGCCAGGAAGAAATCAGCCGCACGCGCCGCGCTTGAATTCGTGGAGGACGGCATGCTGGTCGGGGTCGGGACCGGCTCGACCGTCAATCACTTCATCGCCGCGCTGGCGGAACGCCGCCACCGCATTTCCGGCGCAGTTTCC
>JANPCY010000498.1:0-2400 GCA_031431175.1 Steroidobacteraceae bacterium
GGCTGCCAACCAGGCGGGCATAGATGAACAGGCAGATCGCCGCAATCAAAAACCGGTAAACCAGCGAGATTTCGGGCGCCACGACGCCAAGCTGAAACTTGATCGCATACCAGGTGGTGCCCCAGATCAGCACCACGAGGCCATACAGGACATGGCTCGGCATTCGTGAGTATAAGCGAAGCCGACCGGAAATCAGGGAACGAAGGCCACTGTGTCAGGTCGCATATTGGCATGCTAATCAATAAGTCGCGTGCGCTTCCTCAACACCAATCACGCGTGAGCAAATGCTGAAAACTCGCTATCATGGCGCGCGACCGGCGCTGACACCGCAACCCAGACGGCAGTGCCGCGGCTACGCACCCAAACGGCGGCTGCACAAGGGGACTGCCGCATGAGTCTGATGGTCGCGATGTTCGCGACGCTCGCTCTCGCCGCGCCGGCCGAAAGCCCGCGCGACGCTTCAGGCTGGCGTGATTGGTCCGATACCTTGTATGCGCAGCATGACTATCGCGGCGCGCTGGACGCTGCCGGTCATGCGCGTGAGATCAATCGCACTGATCCCTGGGCACGTTACGCCTGGGTCAGGGCGCTGGCCGCCGTCGATCCGGACACCGCGCGCATCGCCATGCCGGGCCTGCAAGACCCGGCAACAGTTCAGGCCATGGCGACAGAGGACCGCGCGAAGCTCGATTCCGTGCTCGGTTACCTGTGCCTGGAACTCGAGCTCGAGTCGCTGGCCGCGATGCATTTCAATGACGTGCCTGCGGGAACGCAGAGTCATGCCGGAGCGCAGGCCGGTCTTGCGATCCTCGCGGTGCGACGCGGCGACTCGCGCCAGGCGCTGATCCATTTCGATGCGGCGCGCGTCTCGGGCAAGCTCGATCCGCCACTCGCGGAGCTTGAGCGCGAGACGCGATTCCAGGTCGCGTTGCATGAATTCACGACGGCGCGCGATCTGCGCGATGCGAATGCCGCCAGCCGATCGTACGCGACGCTGGACGAACTGCGTCCCAATCACCCGGCGACATTGCGCGCGCGGGCTGACCTGGCGCAGCTGCGTGGCGATGCGCCGGCACGTGAGCGCGCTCTGCGCGAGCTGCTTGCGATCGATCGGAGCGCCCCCGGCGCGGCAAACCAGCTTGTCGATACGCTGCTCGAACTGCGGCGTCCTTCCGAGGCGTTGTTCGTGGCGCGCGACCTGGCACCTGAGCGTCTGGCGAGTGACCCCGCCTTGCAGGCTATCGAGCGCAACTGGGTTTCGCATTTCGATGCCGCCGTTGCCTGGCGCCGGCGCGACGGCGATGCCGGGCTTGGCCGTCTCGATGTCCCGCAGCTCCAACTGGCCTGGGTAACGAGCAGTCCGCGCTGGGGCCGTTTCCGTCTCGCCGCTGATGCGCAGGCCCCGGACGCCGGTAAGGTCGCGGCGGGCCAGCCCTATGGCAGTTCGACATCGCTTCCGGTGGCCACCGGTTCGAAGAATGATGACGGCCTTGGCGTACTCGCGCAGTGGGCACCCCGGACCGGGCTCGTGATTGAGCTGGGGCATACACCCCCTTCATACTTGGTCGCCAACGTCGTTGGTGCATTGCGGTTTCGCGTGGACACCGAGGAATGGCCATTCAGCTTCGGCTTGGAGCGCCTGCCGGTGACCGATTCATTGCTTTCGCTGGCCGGCGCTGCAGACCCGGTCACCGGCCGTGAATGGGGTGGCGTGATTCGCAATCGCGCTTACGTCGAGGGCAGTTTCGGCGGCGAGGATCTCAACATCTACGGTAACGTGTCCAGTGCCCTGATCAGTGGCCAGCGAGTTGAAGACAACTCGCATTGGGAAGCCGGCGTTGGATTCTGGCGCCGTGCCGCATCCGGGCAGGGCTGGCAGGCGCGGCTGGGCGGCAATCTCACGGCAATGGGCTTTGCAGACAATCTGTCCCATTTCACGATCGGGCACGGTGGATATTTCAGCCCGAGTCGTTTCATATCCGTTGGACCGGCATTCGACTTGCGCGGGCGCCGCGACTCGGCGAGCTTCCGGATCGAAGGCGGCGTGAGCTGGCAAAAACTGCGCGAGCAAGCGAGCGACTACTTCCCGGACGATCCCGTGCTGCAGGCTGCGAGCGGCGATCCTCGTTACGCGGGATCTTCCCGCGAGGGGATTGGCGTCCGGCTATCGGCCACTGTGGAGTGGCGCGTTTCAAACCGCGCGGTCGCCGGCGTGCGGCTGGAAGGCGTTCGGGGCGAAGACTTCGACGAAGTACGGTTGCAGGTCTACACGCGCCGCTGGGATAGCGCCATCACCGAACCCAGACAGGAACCGCCGCTCGCGGTCTTGCCGCCAGTCTTTTGAGACCTGAACTGATTCAGACCCCGGGTTTCCGGCCCGCGACGAATCCCTCGAGATAT
>JANPCY010000499.1:0-1767 GCA_031431175.1 Steroidobacteraceae bacterium
CCGATCGGCGAGGTGCAGCTGACCTTCCTCGGCGAATACACGCAATTCAAGGATCTGGTTCCCGAGTCCTACGGCGAGGGCGTGTTCTGACCCCGGTTATCCGCGCGGTCGTCGACACGGCGGCATTGCGCCACAACCTCACCCGCGTACGCGAGATCGCGCCCAACAGCCGCGTGCTGGCAGTCCTGAAGGCGAACGCCTACGGCCATGGCATGTTGGCGGTTGCATCGGCCCTCGCAGGCGCGGACGGGTTTGCGGTCGCACGCCTCGGCGAAGCGATCACACTGCGGGCGGCGGGGCACTTGCAGAGAATCGTGCTGCTCGAGGGCGTACAGAGCGTCGATCAGCTGAGTGAGGCCGCCCACAACGGCTTCGAACTGGTGGTGCACCAGCCGGAGCAGATTGCCTTGCTTGAGTCGTGGCGCGGCGGGGACTTGTTCCGGATCTGGCTGAAAATAGACACCGGTATGGGCCGGCTCGGATTCCGGCCCGGTGAGCTGCCTGCGGCGCTCGAGCGCCTCGCAGGCTGCAAGGCCATCATGCGGCCGATTGCACTGATGACTCATCTGGCCGAAGCCGAATTGAAGGACAACGAGCGCACCCGTGCCCAGATCGAATGTTTCGAGCGGCTCACCGCGGACCTGCCTGGCGAGCGCAGCATCGCGAATTCGGCGGGCATGATCGGCTGGCCGGCGACGCGCACCGAGTGGGTCAGGCCCGGCCTGTTGTTGTACGGGATTTCACCAATTGCCGGCTCAACCGGCGCCGATCTCGGCCTGCAACCTGCGATGACGCTAAAGAGCCGCGTGATCGCGATCAAGGAGCTGGCGGCGGGTGATCGCGTCGGCTATGGCGGAGCCTGGACTGCAAGACGCGCGACACGCATTGCCGTCGTCGCGGCGGGCTATGGAGACGGCTACATGCGCAATACCGCGAGCGGGACACCGGTCCTAGTCAATGCGATGCAGGCACAACTCGCTGGCCGCGTCTCCATGGACATGCTGACGATCGACATCACGGACCTCCCGCCGGTTGCGATCGGCGACCCGGTCGTACTGTGGGGCAGCGGCGTGCCCGTGGAGACCGTAGCCGCGGCGGCCGGCACGATTCCCTACGAACTCGTCTGCCGCGTCAGCGAACGCGTGCACTTCGACGTGCGCTAGCCAGGTCATGCGCGTACTGGTTACCGGCTCATCCGGGCGGATCGGCGGCGCAATCTGCGCGCGACTCTCGCTGCGGCACCAGGTCGTCGGACTGGACCTGCGGCCCGGGCCGCTGACGTCGGCCGTGGGCGACATCTGTGATTACCGGGAGCTCGCTGCGACTTGCGCCGGTCTCGAGGCCGTAGTGCACACCGCCTCGCTGCATGCTCCGGATCTGGAAATTCGTTCTGCCGGGGAGTTCCGCCAGACAAATGTCGAGGGCACCAGACGCCTGCTGGCCGCCTGTGGCGAGGCTGGTATCAGCCGCTTTGTCTACACCAGCACGACCTCGCTTTACGGGCATGCGCTCATGCCCACCGGAAAGGGAGCTGTATGGGTTACAGAAGAGTTGCAGCCGCAGCCGCGCGACATCTACGACGAGACCAAACTGGCGGCCGAGGAGGCCTGCGCCGAGGCGGCGCGTAGTGGCATGTGTTGCATCAGCCTGAGAATGTCGCGCTGTTTTCCTGAGCACCCGCGGCAGATTGCGATCTATCGGTTGTATCGCGGTGTCGACGCCACGGACGTTGCGCAGGCCCATGAACTGGCGCTTGCGCCCGGGCTG
>JANPCY010000500.1:0-14107 GCA_031431175.1 Steroidobacteraceae bacterium
GTTGGTCTGCCAGCCGGTCGCAGGCTGTGCCCTGCACGCGTGCGATAAACGGCAGCGGAACGATCACGCCGAGGAGTGCCGACGTCCCAATGACGTTGGTCGAAACCGAACCGGCGGTCCGGGCCGTGTTGAGGTCCCAGACGGTTGCCTGGTAGTCCGATTCCTTTTCCCACCAGCCGAAACCGAGGCAACCGCCGCCGCCGGGACCAATGGCGCAGCTAATGCTGCCGCCGCTGTCCGTCTGGCGCGTCGTGCCGTCGATCCAGATGACGTAGCGCACACCACTTTCCACGATGCGATCGGCCACGGCGTCCCGCGCAAGGAGTCTGGTCATGCCCTCGGGGCGCTGCGGTGCCGTCGACGGTTCGAGCCAGGGGAACATCGAATCGACGAATGCATCGTTCGGCCGCACCTGGATGTCACCCGATTTGGCTATCTTGTCGCCGACACAATCCATGAAACCGTCTTCGGCGCTGACGCCCTCAACATGCGGTTTTGCCAGCAGCACGACCGCTTCGGTCGATGTAATCGCCGTGGATGTGTTGCGGGACTCCTCAAGCCGCGCGGTCATGCAGCCGGCCAGCAGCAGCACGATTGCCACCCCAGCACCGGCAGCCAGCAATGACCTGTCTTTCAGGCACGGCATGAGACAACTCCTGATCATGCTCGGGCGATTGAATCCGAGTATACGCTGCGATTACCACAGTTCCATCTGACCTGGCGCGCGACTTGGCGGGCGGAATAGCGTCGTTTCCAGCGGTTCGGCACGGCCATGCTCGAGGCCGTGGCGGCGACAGGCGGTTTCGAAGCGCCGCCGCAACAGATCGGCCCAGGGCCCCTGGCCGCGCATGCGCGATCCGAAGCGCGGGTCGTTGTCCCGGCCGCCGCGGAGCTGGCGGATCCGGTTGCGCACCCGGTTCGCGCGATCGGGGTAATGCGTCTCGAGCCATTCATAAAAGAGTTCCCTGACCTCGCCGGGCAGCCGCAGCAGCAGGTAACCCGCCGTCGCCGCGCCCGCTCCGGCTGCGCCCTGCACGACGCTTTCGAGCTCGTGATCGTTGATCGCCGGGATCACCGGGGCGAACATCACGCCGGTCGGAATGCCCGCTTCCGAGAGCCGCTTAACTGTCGCGAGCCGCGCCGCCGGTGATGCCGCCCGCGGTTCCATCCGCCGTTTCAATTCATCGTCGAGCGTCGTCACACTGACAAAAACGCGCGTCAGTCGTTCCGCGGCAAGCCGCTGCAACAGGTCCAGGTCGCGCACGACGAGAGCCGATTTGGTCACGATCGTGACCGGGTGATGACTTTCTGCCAGCACTTCGAGGATCCCCCGCGTGATTCCAAGGCGCCGCTCCAGCGGCTGGTAGGGATCGGTGTTGGCACCCAGGTTGATCGGGCTGCAACGGTAAGCCCGGCGGTTGAGCTCCTCGCGCAGACGCGCGGCTGCGTCCTTCTTGAAGAACAGCCGGGTCTCGAAATCGAGGCCCGGCGAGAGGTTCACATAAGCATGGCTGGGGCGCGCGAAGCAGTAGATGCAACCGTGCTCGCAACCGCGATAGGGATTGATGGACTGGTCGAAGGGAATGTCGGGAGAAGAATTGCGGGTGATGACGCTCTGTGCCGGCTCCGGAAGGACCGTGGTTTCGAGCGGCGGCAGGGGCTCATCGAGCACCCCCCAGCCATCATCCACTGCCTCGACCGCCAGCGACTCGAAGCGCCCGACACGATTGGAAACGGCCCCACGACCCCGGATTTCCCTGCCCACCATGACTGTATGGATATACAGCCAAGTCGATTGCGGGTCAACTGGCCGGAGATGGTGGCTGCCCCGACCCATCTGCCGCGCGAGTCCGGGAGTCCGGGAAGCGGTCCATCTCGCGCAGGGCCGGGAACCAACGCATCCAGAGCCCGGCAATGGCGACACTGGCGATGCCGCCGATAACCACTGCCGGTTTGAGCCCCCACCAAGCCGCTGTCAGGCCCGATTCAAATTCCCCCAATTCGTTGGATGCGCCGATGAACACCGCATTGACCGCGCTGACCCGGCCGCGGATCGCATCGGGCGTCTCGAGCTGCACCAGCAAGTGACGGATATAGACACTGACCATGTCTGCGCCGCCCAGCACGGTGAGCGCCGTCAAAGAGATGACGAAGCTCTCGGATACGCCAAACACCACGGTCGCAACTCCGAAGAGTGCGACACCCGCAAACATCAACGGGCCGACAGCGCGCGTGAACGGTCGCCACGCAAATGAAATTGCGATCAACGCAGCGCCGACACCCGGTGCCGCGCGCAACACGCCGAGCCCGGCCGGCCCGACCTGCAACACGTCGCTCGCGTAAGCGGGAAGCAAAGCCGTCGCGCCGCCGAACAGCACAGCAAAGAGATCCAGCGACACCGCACCCAGAATTATTTTCCGCTGCCAGACGAAGCGCAGTCCCTCGAGCAGCGTGTGCCAGCTGTCCGGCTCGTCATGCGGCGCTGGTGGCGCCACGCGAACGCCGAGCATCAGCACGACCGAGATTGCGAGCAGTACCGCGACGCTGCCGTAGACATGCTCCGGTCCCAGCAGGTAAACCAGGCCGCCGATCGCGGGACCTGCGATGGTGGACACCTGCCAGGTACTCGAATTAACCGCGACCGCACGGCTGAAGTGCTCGAGCGGCACGAGATTCGGCAGCAGCGCCTGGCCCGCCGGCATCGAAAAAGCGCGCGCGACACCGAACAGCACCATGACCGCGAACACGGGCCAGACCACGCTGAGCCCGGATAACGTGAACGCGAGCAACAGCAGAGCGCACAGGAGTTCCAGCGTGTAGCAAGCAGTGAGGATGCGGGCGCGATTACGCCGGTCCGCGACATGCCCCGCTGGCAGCACCAACAGCACGAATGGCAGGAACTGCGAGAGTCCGATCAGGCCCAGGTCGAGCGGATCGTGCGTGATCGCATAGATCTGCCAGCCGACCGCGACGGTCTGCATCTGCACGGCGATCGACACGGCGAGCCGCGCCGTCAGAAATCGCGCGAAGCCCGGATGAGCCAGCAACTGGCCCAGGCGTTGCCGATCGCTGCCCGATGATGTCATGCGGCGCTATCAGCGCCCGATCAGCAGGCGCAACATGCGCCTGAGCGGCTCGGCGGCGCCCCACAGCAGCTGGTCGCCGACCGTGAACGCGGTCAGGTAATCCTCGCCCATTGCGAGATGACGAATTCGCCCCACCGCGATTTCGAGCGTGCCCGTGACGGCGGCCGGCGTCAGGCACGCTAGTGTTGTTTCGCGTTCATTCGGCACGATACGGATCCAGGGATGCGCGGCTGAAAGAATCTGCTCCACTTCGCTGAGCACCGTCGCCTTCCTGAGCTTGATGGTCACGGCCTGGCTGTGGCAGCGCATCGCACCGATGCGCACGCACAGGCCGTCGATCGGCACCGGCGCGCCCGACTGACCCAAAATCTTGTTGCCCTCGGCGCCCGCCTTGAGTTCCTCGCGGCTGTAGCCGTTGCGGAGATCGCGATCGATCCAGGGCAACAGGCTGCCGGCCAGCGGATGGCCGATATGTTCGACGGGCATCGCACGATCCCGCAGTGCGGCCGCGGCACGGCGATCGATCTCGAGGATCGCGCTCGCAGGATCATCCAGCAGCTGCGCGGCCGCGTCATGCACGCGGCCCATCTGCTGCAATAGCTCGCGCATCTGCTTCGCGCCCGCGCCAGACGCCGCCTGGTAGGTCATCGTCGTCATCCACTCGACGAGATTCGCGCGGAACAGGCCCCCGAATGCCATCAGCATCAGGCTCACCGTGCAATTGCCGCCGATCCAGTCCTGCCTGCCCGCAGCGAGCGCTGCATCGATCAGCGGCCGGTTAACCGGCTCGAGGATGATCGTCGCGGAGTCTTTCATGCGCAGCGCCGAAGCCGCGTCTATCCAGTGGCCAGTCCAGCCAGAGGCGCGCAGCTTCGGATGAATTGTCTCGGTGTAATCGCTGCCCTGGCAGGAGATCAGGATTTCGCAGGCGGAGAGCGCGGCGAGATCATTGGCATTGCCGACCGGCGCAATTGCGAGGCCGATGTCTGGACCCTTGGCACCTGCCTGCGAGGTCGAAAAAAATCGCGGCTCGACCAGCGCGAAATCGCCCTCGGCGCGCATGCGTTCGACCAGCACGGAGCCCACCATGCCGCGCCAACCAATCAAGCCGACCCGCTTCATCGCCACCGCGCACTCGCTTGTTGCACTGCAAAGTCCGCACTATAACGTGCCGGCCGAGGGAGTTAGCAATGTCCGTCGAACAACCACCGCAGCTGAATCTGCCGCCGGAGGCCCAGTGGGTCCCCGGTTTCGATATTGCCAAAGCAACCGATGCCTATGTCGCAACGATTCCGCTTGCTGCGCGGGCGAAGTCCGACGCGTATTTCGAGGGCGGCTACTGGATTGGAGCCTGGAGCGTGCTCATCACGGTGCTCATCGCCTGGCTCCTGCTGAGGACACGGGTTTCCGCGCGGCTGCGCTACTTTGCAGAGCGCCGCACGCGCTTCCGGTTCCTGCAGGTATACATCTACGCCTTCGCGCTGTTCCTCGTGATGGCGCTCATGATGCTGCCGTGGACGCTCTACACGGGTTATTTACGCGAGCACCAGTACGGCATGTCGAACCAGGATCTCGGCGCCTTCCTCGGCGAATGGCTGATCGCGCTCGCGCTCTACCTGGTCTTCGCCTCGTTTGCGATTGCTGGAATCTATGCGCTGGTGCGCCGCGTGCGCGACCGCTGGGTGTACTGGGCGACCGGTGTGACAGCAATATTTATGCTGTTCGTCACCCTCGTCGAACCGGTGTTCGTCGCGCCGCTCTTCAATGACTATCGCAGCCTGCCAGAGGGCGAGCTGCGCGAATCCATCCTGGCGCTCGCCAAGGAATCCGGTATTCCCGCCACCGACGTTTCCTGGTTCGACGCTTCACGCCAGACCAAGCGTATCAGCGCCAACGTGTCAGGGCTCGCCGGCACGACGCGCATCGCGCTCAATGACAACCTGCTGAATGGCACGACGCCGCCCGAGATCCGCGCGGTAATGGCCCACGAGATGGGCCACTACGTGCTGCATCACGCGCTGTGGCTTACGCTCGCCTTGTCGCTGACGCAGGGCGTCGGCTACTGGGCCATCAATCGCCTGTTCGGCCATTTCCGGCGTCGCCACAGCGAACGATGGAGCGTGCGCGATCTTGCCGATCCGGCGGGCCTGCCGCTCGCGCTCGCGATCTTCGCGGTCGTGATGCTGCTGCTGACGCCCGTGACCAACTCGATCGTGCGGACGGCGGAAAACCAGGCCGACGTCTATGGCCTCGACGTCGCGCGCGAACCGCATGGCTTTGCGAGCGTCGCGATGCGCCTTTCAACTTACCGCAAGCTGGAGCCGTCGCCGCTCGAGGAATTCATTTTCTACGATCACCCGAGTGGTCGCGCGCGCGTGGCGCGCGCCATGCGCTGGCTGGCGGAGCACCCGCCACAGGCGCCTTAACTCGCGGTCACGTCGCGCGGCTGCGGCGCCCGGGAACCCTGCTCGCTCGCGCCGCCGGAACTTACGAGTTTGCGAGCGAGAACCCCGCCACCTCGCGCGCCGGCTGGTGCCACTAGTCGCGCGGACTTCGCGGCCGGGACCCCGCTCGTTCGCGCCGCCGGAACTTACGCGCTCACCCGCGGGGGCCCGGCGCGCTTGTCCGCGCGACGGGCGGCAATCAGCGGCTTGGCACGAGGCTCGCGGGCACCAGCGCAAGCAGACGCTCGTCGCCGATCACGGCTTTCGCCGCTTCGATGTCCGGTGCGAAATGCCGGTCATGGTCATAGAACGCGACTTTCTTGCGTAGCAGGGCATGAGCGGATTCGAGCGTGGTACTCGTCTTCATCGGCCGGCGGAAATCGATGCCCTGCGCCGCGGCCAGCAACTCGATCGCGATGATGCCGCGGGTGTTCTCGGCCATCTGGTGCAATCGCCGGGCCGCGAATGTCGCCATGCTGACGTGATCTTCCTGGTTGGCCGACGTCGGCAGGCTGTCCACCGAAGCCGGGTGTGCATGCGATTTATTCTCCGAGGCGAGCGCCGCGGCCGTGACCTGCGCGATCATGAATCCGGAGTTGAGCCCGCCCTTGCGCACCAGGAATGCCGGCAGCTGGCTCAGGCTGTCGTCGATCAGCATCGCGATACGCCGCTCGGCGAGTGCGCCGATTTCCGCGATGGCGAGCGCGAGATTGTCGGCCGCAAAAGCGACCGGCTCCGCATGGAAATTGCCCCCCGAGAGGACTTCGCCCTCGGCACCGAACACCAGTGGATTGTCCGAGACGCCATTCGCCTCGATGCAAAGCACACGCGCCGCATCAGTTATCTGCTGCAGGCATGCGCCAACGACCTGCGGCTGGCAGCGCAGCGAATAGGGATCCTGCACGCGATCGCAGTTCTCATGTGAATGGCCGATCTCGCTTTCTCCCAGCACGCTGCGGCAAGCCGCGGCGACAGCAATCTGGGCCGGCTGGCCGCGCGCCTCGTGGATGCGCGCATCGAAAGGCACGCGGCTACCGAGCGCGGCGTCCACCGACATCGCGCCGCTTACGATCGAGCCTGCCAGCAGGTCCTCGGCCGCGAACAGGGCCTCGAGCGCCAATGCCGTCGAGACTTGCGTGCCATTCAGGAGCGCCAGGCCCTCCTTCGGGCCCAGCACCAGCGGCTCAATACCCACGGCCTTCAAGGCCTCCGCGCTGTCTCGTTCCTTGCCGCCCACGCGCACGCGGCCCTCGCCGATCAGAGCGAGCGAGAGGTGCGCAAGCGGCGCGAGATCGCCTGAGGCGCCGACCGAACCCTGGCCCGGCACCAGCGGATGAATGCCCGCGTTGACGAGTTGCAGAAGCCGCTCGATGAGGACCGGGCGCACACCCGAATAGCCGCGCGCGAGGCTCGCAGCCTTCAGCACGAGAATCAATCGTACGGTGGAGTCGGCAAGCGATGCGCCGACGCCGGCCGCATGCGAACGCACGAGATAGAGTTGCAGCGTTGCGAGTTCGTCGGTCGAGATGCGGGTCTTCGAAAGCTTTCCGAAACCGGTGTTGATGCCGTAGAGCGCTTCGCCGGCCGCAAGGCGTTTGCCGACCGCGGCCAGAGACTGGCCTACGCCCTTGCGCCAGCCCTCCGCAAGTGCGACCTGATCATTACCGCGTGCCAGACAGCGAAGCTCAGCCAGCGTGATCGCGCCCGGTTTCAATGTGAGTGCTGCCATCTTAATTCACCGACGGCAGGTCGAGGCCTTGTTCGCGCGCGCAGATGATCGCGCGCTCGTAACCGGCATCCGCGTGGCGCATGACACCGCTGCCGGGGTCATTCCATAGAACTCGCGCGATGCGTGCCGCGGCGGCCGCCGTGCCGTCGCAGACAATCACTAGACCGGCGTGCTGCGAAAAACCCATGCCGACGCCGCCACCGTGATGGATCGACACCCAGGTGGCGCCGCTCGCGGTGGAGAGCAGCGCATTCAGGAAGGCCCAGTCCGAGACCGCGTCCGATCCATCCATCATCGCTTCGGTCTCGCGATTGGGGCTTGCGACCGAGCCCGAGTCCAGATGATCGCGACCAATCACGACAGGTGCTGCAAGCTCGCCCTTCGCCACCATCTCGTTGAAGGCGAGCCCGAGCCGCGCGCGATCCTTCAGCCCGACCCAGCAGATCCGGGCCGGCAGTCCCTGGAAGCGGATGCGCTCGAGCGCCATGTCGAGCCAACGGTGCAGATGCGCATCGTTCGGTATCAACTCTTTCACTTTCGCATCGGTGCGGTAGATGTCCTCGGGGTCGCCGGAGAGCGCCACCCAGCGGAACGGCCCGATGCCTTCGCAAAATAATGGCCGCACGTAGGCAGGCACGAAGCCGGGGAAATCGAAGGCATTCGCGAGACCCTCTTCGAGCGCCACCTGGCGGATGTTGTTGCCGTAGTCGAAGACGACCGCGCCGCGGGCTTTCAGATCCAGCATCGCCTGGACGTGGATCTTCATCGAGGCGCGCGCCTCGCGCTCGATGCGGGCCGGATCCGACTGGCGCGCTTCTGCTGCCTTTTCCATGGTCCAGCCGCGCGGCAGATAGCCATTCCTGGGATCGTGGGCCGAGGTCTGATCGGTCACGACATCCGGCACGACGCCGCGCGCAACGAGCGCTGGAACGACTTCTGCCGCATTGCCTAGGAGTCCGACCGCGAGCGCCTGCTTCGCACGCTTCGCGCCCTCGATCATGGCGAGCGCTTCATCGAGCCTGGTCGCCTTGCGGTCGATGTATCCAGTACGAAGGCGGAAGTCGATGCGCGATTCGTCGCATTCGACCGCGAGCATCGAGAAGCCTGCCATGGTCGCGGCCAGCGGCTGCGCGCCGCCCATGCCGCCGAGCCCGGCGGTCAGAATCCAGCGCCCCGCGGCAGCGCCGCCGAAATGCTGGCGCGCACAGGCGCCGAAGGTTTCGTAGGTACCCTGCACGATACCCTGCGAGCCGATGTAGATCCACGAGCCCGCGGTCATCTGCCCGAACATCATCAAGCCCTTGCGGTCGAGCTCGTGAAAGTGTTCCCAGGTTGCCCAATGCGGCACGAGATTCGAATTCGCGATCAGCACGCGCGGCGCATCCACGTGCGTCTTGAACACGCCAACCGGCTTGCCCGACTGCACGAGGAGTGATTCGTCGTCCTTCAGGCGTGTCAGCACCGAGAGAATCCGGTCGAAGGCTTCCCAGTTACGCGCGGCCTTGCCGATGCCGCCATAGACGATGAGCCGGTCCGGATGCTCCGCGACCTCCGGGTCCAGGTTGTTCTGGATCATCCGGTACGGCGCCTCGGTCAGCCAGCTGCCGCAGCTCAGCTTGTTGCCGCGCGGCGCGCGGACCTTACGCGGCGCATGCGTCGATTGCGGGGAATCATTCATCCGAAATGCCTGCGCTCGATCGCGTCATAGTGGTCGATGATCTGCCGCACGTACTGGCGCTTGCGCAGGTAGCTGCCCGGATAAAAGCTGCGCTTGAAGCCGTAGATGATGATGGACTTCAGGTCATGGCGGTCGAGGCCGAGATGCTTGATCGCAAGCGCCAGCTCGTTGGTCACCGTCGTGTTGCTCATCAGCCGGTTGTCTGTGCAGAGTGTCGTCGAGAGCCGCTGCTCGCGTAACTTGCTGAATGTGTGCTCCTCGAGCCGCTGCAGGTGCGGGTTGGTCTGCAGGTTACTCGTCAGGCAAACCTCGAGCGTGATGCGCCGGTCGGCGATGTAGTTGCCCAGCCGTTCGATGTAATGCCCGCGATCGACGATCTCGGGGTCGCGAATCTGGTCGGGCTCCAGCAGGTACGTGCCATGGCCGATGCGGTCCGCGTGCAGGTCGGTGATGGCCTGGAAAATGGACTCGGGGCCGTAGGATTCGCCCGCATGCACGGTGCGCTTCAGGAAATGCCGGTGCGCGTAGTCGTAGGCCTCGCGGTGCGCGCTCGCGGGATAGCCCGCCTCCTCGCCCGCCAGATCGAAGCCAACGACCTGGTAACCGTGCCCATCGCGCGCGAGCACCGCGGCGTGCGCCAGATCGATCGAGGCCATCGCGAACAGGTCCTTGGGCCGCGTGTACGGATGCGCGGCGAACAGCGTGTCGTAGTACTGGCTGTAGCCGCGGGTGAACATCCGCATCGCGCAGCAGATGATGCCGTACTCAAAAGGCGGTTCGCGGCCCTCGGCAACTTCCGGGCGGCGGTTGAACGCATCGCGCTGCCGGCGCAGGCCGCGATCGACCGCGGCGATTACCTGCACGGCGTCGAGCCCCGGGCGTACCTGCAGCTGCGGAGCGAAACGCACTTCCAGGTAACGCACGCCCTCCGCCTGGTTGTCCTCGGCGAGTTCCGCGGCGACGCGCTCAAGCGCCTCCGCATCGTGCATCGCCGCGACCGTGTACTTGAAGCCCTTCAGGTACTCGCCAAGACTGGCATAGCGGTCCTTGAATACCGTCTCACGCAACCCGCCCTCGGTGTAGCTCGGCAATTCCACCTTGTGATGGCGCGCGAGCTCGATCAGCGTCCCCAGCCGCAACGAGCCGTCGAGATGCACGTGCAGGTCGGTCTTGGGGAGCTCTGCCAAAAAGGCCGTCGTGATCTGCTTGTCGGGCATCCGCAGAGCATAACGCGACGGCAGGGCCTTCCGGTAAGCTGCGCCGCGTGGGCACCATGGATACCAGCGCCTGGACCCGGGTCATACGCAATGCCAGCGTCGCAAGCAGTGCCGGCAGCGCTGCCTATGGGCTAATTACCCCCGGTGCGGTGGCAGTCGCGGGCGAGCGCATTGCCTGGGCAGGACCCGAAACAGAGCTCCCCGCCCGCCTGCCCGCAAGCGCCCGGGTCGAGGACGCAAAGGGCGCGTTGCTGACACCAGGGCTGATCGACTGCCACACGCACCTGGTCTGGGCGGGCTCGCGCCACGGTGAATTCGAGCAGCGACTTGCCGGCGCGAGCTATGCGGATATCGCAAAAGCCGGCGGCGGCATTGCTTCCACCGTAGCGGCCACCCGCGCCGCGAGCGAGGAGCAACTGCTGGCACTTGCGATGAAACGCGCCTCGCGCCTCGTCGCCGAAGGCGTCACCGCGATCGAGATCAAGTCCGGTTATGGGCTCGATCTTGCGAATGAATTGAAACTCCTGCGGGTGGCACGTGCGGTCGGCGAGCGTCTGCCCGTCACGGTTCGCACGACTCTCCTTGCCGCCCATGCCGTACCGCCCGAGTACCAGGGCCGGACGGACGACTATATAAGGTGTGTCTGCGACGAGATCCTGCCGGCCGCCGCTGCAGCCGGGCTCGCTGACGCGGTGGACGCCTTCTGCGAGACCATCGCCTTCACGCCCGCGCAGGTCGAACGCGTGTTCACGCGGGCACGCGAACTGGGGCTCGCCGTGAAGCTGCACGCCGAGCAGCTTTCAAACCAACACGGTGCCGCCCTCGCCGCTCGTCACGGAGCGTTGTCCGCGGATCATCTCGAGCATGTGGACGAGGCCGGTGTGCGCGCGATGGCAGCAAGCGGCACCGTCGCCGTGCTGCTGCCGGCGGCGTTCTATTTCCTGCGGGAGACACAACTGCCGCCGCTAGAACTGCTGCGAAAGCATCGCATGCCCATCGCCATCGCGAGCGATCTAAATCCCGGCAGCGCACCGATCGCGTCGCTGCTGCTCAACATGAACATGGCCTGCACGCTATTCAAGATGACGCCGGAGGAAGCGCTGGCAGGCGTCACACGTCATGCGGCCGCCGCCTTGGGTCTCGGCGCAGACCGTGGCACGATCGAAGCGGGAAAAATCGCCGACCTCGTGCTGTGGGACGCAGAGCACCCAGCGGAACTCAGCGCCCAGGTCGGGCTGGCCCGGCCAAGCAAGGTCCTGCGCAGCGGCAAGGAGCTTTCATGATCACGCTCGAGCAACTCAACAAGCGCGGAACCGGATTCCTGCCCGGCTACCTCGGCATCGTCGTCACGAAGGTCGGTCCCGGCGAGTTGTGCGCGGAGCTTGCGGTCACGCCGCAGCTGATGGCGCCGAACGGTTATTTGCACGCGGGAACGATCGTCACGCTCGCGGACACGGCCTCGGGCTATGGCTGTGTCGCCAACCTGCCGGAGGACGCCATCGGCTTCACGACCATCGAACTCAAGACCAATTTCCTGGGCACGGCGCGCGAAGGCGTCATCGAGTGCGTTGCAAAGGCCGCACACCTGGGGCTCACCACGCAGGTCTGGGATGCCATCGTGGGCCGCCGCGACACCGGTAAGACAATTGCGATGTTCCGCTGCACGCAGATGGTGCTTTACCGGAAGGACGGGGGCGCGTGAGACGCGCCGCCTTCCTGACGCTCAGCAACCCGGCCAATTTCGTCATTGACGACAATCTGGCGCTTGAGCCGATGCGCCGCCGCGGATGGCAGGTCGATACGGTGCCATGGGATACGGCAGGCTTTGCCTGGAAGTCCTACGAGATTGTCGTGATCCGCTCCACTTGGGATTATCAGCACCGATCCGAGGAGTTTCTTGCGACACTTGCCGCGATCCAAGGCCCCGGCACACGCCTGGAAAACAGCCTCGACATCGTGCGCTGGAACATGCACAAAACGTATCTGCGCGATCTCGACGCCCGCGGCGTGCCGACCGTGCCGACTCTCTGGCGCGACGGCCTCACGCCCGGCGCACTGCTGCCGCTCTTCGACGAGCTCGGCAGCGATGAAGCCGTGATCAAGCCCGTGACGAGCGGGAACGCCCATGGCGCCTATCATTTCGACCGGGCGCGGGCGAAGGCGCAGGCAACAGAAGTCGAGAATTACTTTGCGGGACGGCCGCTGATGATGCAGCCATTCGAGCACGCTATCCTCGTCGAGGGCGAGTTCTCGATGATCTATTTCAACGGCGAACTCAGCCACAGCATCCTCAAGGTGCCGAGGCCGGGGGACTTCCGCGTGCAGGAAGAGCACGGAGCCGACATCCAGGCCGTCGGCCCGGAACCCGCGTTGATCGCCGCCGGCAATGCCGCGATTGCCGCGATCGGCCAGCCCCTTCTCTACGCACGTGCTGACTTGGTTCGCCACGGGACCGGATTCCGTGTAATGGAACTGGAACTGGTCGAGCCCGCCATCTACTTGCGCATGGACCCTGGCGCGCCAGATCGCTTTGCGGAGGCGGTCATCGAACGCGCCACAGTGCCGGCGCGCCACGCCCGCTAAACACGATCGAGCGGACTCTTCACGCCGCGCCCGCCGCGGTTCAGCACATGCGTGTAGATCATCGTCGTCTTGACGTCCGAATGGCCCAGAAGTTCCTGCACCGTGCGAATGTCGTAGCCGTCTTCCAGCAGATGGGTGGCGAAGCAGTGGCGCAACGTGTGGCATCCGGCGGGCTTCACGATACCTGCGGCATGCACGGCAGAGGCAACGGCGCGCTGCATCGTTTGAGGATGCAAGTGATGCCGCACGAGTTCGCCAGAGTAAAGATCGCGACAGAATGTGCGAGCCGGGAAGACGTATTGCCAGCCCCAGGAGATTGCCGCCTGCGGATATTTGCGCCTGAGCGCGTAAGGCACAGATACGCCGGGTCGTGCGGCACTGCGGTCGGCATCGAAAAGAAGCTTGAGGCGCCCAAGATGCGCCTCGATGCGCGGCAAGAGCGATGCCGGCAACACCGTCACTCGATCCTTTGAGCCCTTTCCGTCGCGAACCACGATTTCACAGCGCGTGCGTTCCAGATCCTTGACCCGCAGATGCAAACATTCCTGCACGCGCATGCCAGTACCGTAAAGCAAGTCCGCAATGAGCGAGGGTGTGCCCGTGATGTGCGACAACACGCGTCGCACCTCATCGCGCGTCAGCACTACCGGCAGGTGCGCCGGCTGCTTCGCACGCACAATTGAACCGAGCCAGGGCAGCGGTGATTCGAGAACCTCTTTGTAAAGGAACAGAATTGCGGCGAG
The DNA here is from genome assembly GCA_031431175.1 of Steroidobacteraceae bacterium. Lineage (GTDB taxonomy): Bacteria > Pseudomonadota > Gammaproteobacteria > Steroidobacterales > Steroidobacteraceae > SCUD01. The sequence goes on from JANPCY010000500.1 coordinate 13,481, forward strand.
CGCCTGATTCTGGGTGCTGGCCGAAATCTTGGCGCGAACCGCGAGGTCCGTCAGGAAGCCTTCGACGTCGGCCGCACCGAGTTCACGCGGGTGACGCATGCCGCCAAAACGGATGAAGCGCCTGACCCATTGGACATAGGTTTTTTCGGTACGCAGGCTGTAGTGGCGGGCGCGAATCCGGTCGCGGACCTGGTCCAACAGGCGTGGTGGTTGGCTGGCATCCATATCATTGTGCAGTGCAGCAAAATGGTGCCGCACCACGTAGGCATTGGAGCACTAAGCGAAGATTGGCGAATGGTGTTATACGAACCCAAATGATCGAATATTCACAATCATTTCGGCCTCCCAATTGTAGTTAGATGCCGAGTCCTGCCACGTCGATAAGCCCCCGTGGCTTTCACACGCACGCGAAGGAGTTCTTTGCTGCGGCAGAAGCCGTGGCCGCAGTACGCAAACCTGCTGTGCTTCCACTAGCGTTCTTGTGGGGCCGGTCCATTGAGCTTGTACTGAAGAGCTATCTTTTGAGCGTAGGACTTCCGATCGAAGAACTCCGCTCAAGGAAATTTGGCCACAATCTGGTCGCACTGCATGCGGAATGCGTAAAGCGCGGCATTGCGCCCCTGGTAG
>JANPCY010000501.1:0-2026 GCA_031431175.1 Steroidobacteraceae bacterium
GGCATTGGCCGCGCGTAACCTGACGCTCGACCTGCAGGTCGAAGACGTCAACCTCGTGGGCGACCGCGCGAAGCTCAAACTGGTACTCGACAATCTGCTGTCGAACGCGCTCAAGTTCACGCCCCGCGGTGGCACCATCCACCTGCACGCCTATCCGGATGGCGCGACGACGATCATCGACCTGGCCGACAGCGGCCCCGGCATACGACCCGACGAGCGCGACAAGGTCTTCGAGGCGTTCTATTCCGGGCCAACGCCGCAGGGTGGCCCACTGAAAGGAACCGGGATCGGGCTTTCCATAGTGCGCGAATTCGTGCAGGCCCACGGCGGCACGGTCCAGATCGTCGACGGCGAGTTTCCTGGCGCCCACCTGCGCATCCGTCTGCCCACCAGCGTCGCTCCGGAGGAAGCGGCCCATGCAGCATGAGCGCCTGACAGCCCTGCTGCTGGCCGCGGCGCTGGCCACCAGCTGTACCGCCGTGGATGACTGGGCGGGCCGCAAGGAAACGCCCCCGGCTCCGATCACCGATGACGGCCAGATAGTCGCAGGCTATCTCGCGACGCTTGACCGGCTGGGTCGAGGCGGCGCCGCCGAGCAGGCTGAGATCCTGCAGCTCACGCGTGCGACCTATCTCGCCGACCCATCCACGCAGCACCGCCTCCGCTACGCCTTCGTGCTGGCCGTACCCGGTCATGCGGCGACCGATGCCGAAGGCGCGAGATCGCTGCTCGGCGAGGCGCTGGCTACGCCTCAGACCTTGCTGCCGTCCGAAAGGGCATTGGCTGAACTGATGGTTCGTGAACTCGATGCACGTCTCGCGCTTTCCCTGGAGAACACGGCGCTGCGCAACGTGACGAGCACAACCGACAGTGACCGCATCGCGGGCCTGAACCGGCGGCTGCAGCAGGAGACCGCCGAGAAGGATCGCCTGCGGCGCGAACTCGAACAGGCACAGGCCAAGCTGGAAGCGATCGCGGCACTTGAAGGCGGCGCAGCCGAGCGCAAACCATGAAGACGCCGTTGGGTCGCCGCCCGCGCGTGGTGCTGGTAGACGACGATCCGGGCTTGCTGCGACTCTTGACTATCCGCTTGCGCTCGGAAGGATTCGAGGTGGCAGCCTGCGAAAGCGCTGCCCAGGCACTGACCTCCGTGCCCCGATTCCAGCCCGACGTGCTGGTCACGGACTTGCGCATGAAGGACAAGGACGGCATCGCGCTTCTCAAGGAGCTACAGGGCCGCTACCCCGCGTTACCGGTGATACTCCTGACCGCGCACGGCACCATTCCGGATGCCGTGACGGCGACCAAGAGCGGCGCCTTCGCCTTCCTGACCAAGCCGGTCGAGAAGGACCAGCTGCTCGAGCAGATCGAGAACGCGCTCAAGATCTCCGGCTTCGCGAGCGTCACCGAAGACTGGCGCGCCGGCATCATCACGCGCAATCCGGTCATGGAAGACCGCTTGTCGCAGGCGTTGATGGCAGCCGGCTCCGATGCGCCAGTGCTCATTACCGGCCAGCCTGGGACCGGCAAGGCGCAGCTGGCCCGCGCGATCCATCAGGCAGGCGCCCGGCTGGGTGCGCGATTCTCAATCCTCTTCTGCGCAACGGCAAGGCTCGAGGTCCTGCAGGCGGCATTGCGGGGACAACGCGAACCCACCGATGCGCCCCCACCGCCCGATGCGCCCGCGGGCACGCTGTATCTGGACGAAGTCGGTGATCTTCCGGTCGACCTGCAGATTGCGCTGAATGGACTGATGGACGAGGAACAGACGAGGATCATCTCCGGCACCGCGCGCAACCTGTCGGAACAAATCACGCGGGCAAACTTCCGCGAAGACCTCTTCTACCGCCTCAGCGTGATTCGCATCGATCTGCCGCCGCTATCGCAGCGTCGCGACGACGTGCCGATTCTCGCGGCGCACTTCCTCGACGAGCTGGCGCGGCAGAGCGGAAATCGTCAGGTGCTGGCGCCCGAGGCGGTCGAACTCCTGATGGCCAGCGAGTGGCCGGGCAACGTCCGCCAGCTC
>JANPCY010000502.1:0-1695 GCA_031431175.1 Steroidobacteraceae bacterium
CGGCCGGCGGAAATCATGCGTAACGCCGCGTTCCGGACTTGACGGGCGTGCGATTTGTACTTAACGTTATGCGCATTAAATGGAACATTGTTCCAAATTATGGAACAATGATGATAGTTGAAATCCCCGGCACCCGTCAAGCGACGACGCGTGGGCGGGTGTGCATGCCGCGCAACGCGATGCCGGTTGCGCAGCGGGACGCACATCGCGCGAGGAGTGATATGGATTTCGAATTGACCGCGGAGCAGGAATTGATGCGCGATTCCGCGCAGCGCATGGTGCAGCAGGAAATCCTGCCCCGGCTCGCCGCCCATGACCGGCACAAGGCACTGCCTAAGGCGGCCTTCCTCGAAATCTTTGCGGTCGTCGCTCGCATCGGACTGCTCGCCCCGCGTCTTCCCGAAGCGGCCGGCGGCTCGGGCGTGAGTATGCTCGATTACGGCATCATGTTCGAACAGATTCCGCCGGCGATCAGCATGTCAACGCTGTCGCAGGACGTCTGCATCGCGCGCATCTTCGCGGAAGGCAATGAGGATCAGCGCGCGCGGTTCTTGCCTGATCTTATCGCCGGGCGCAGGCTGGGGTGCACCGGCTCGACGGAGCCCGACACGGGCTCCGATCCGCGCGGCATCAAAACCCGCGTCACTGAGGACGGTGACATGCTGGTGCTGAACGGACGCAAGATGTGGATCACCAACGTCTCGCTGTGCGACACGATGATTGTCACCTGCCTCGACCAGAGGCGCGGCGGCAAATCGGGCCGCATCGTCAAAGTCATCGTCGATCGCAGCCAGTCTCCGTTCGAAGCGCGCGAGATCGATGCGATCGGACTGCATCAGGGTCTGCTGGGCGAGGCCGTCTTCGATAACTGCCGCGTTCCCGCTGCGAACCTGGTCGAGTCGGAACAGGGCGGCACCCAGGTGCTCAAGACGAGCTGGAACGTCAACCGGCCGCTGGTCGGTTTGCAGGCGGTGCACCTTGCGGACAAAGCGCTGAATATGGCGCTCGATTACGCCAAGGTGCGCAAGGCATTCGGCAAAGTGCTGGCCGGGCACCAGTTGATTCAGGAACGTTTGTCCGATATTGCGACGGCCATCACGGCGAGCCGCCTGCTCTGCTACCGGGCGCTGTCACTGGTCGATCGCTCCAAGGCAGCGGACGGCGCGGCGGCCATGGCTAAACGCTACGCGCAGAACGCGTGTGGCGACGCAGTGTGGCAGGCAATGAACATATTCGGCGCGATGGGGCTGTCGCGCGAGGCCGGCATGGAAGAACTCTACCGTGACATACGCATGCTGCCGATCCCCGATGGCACCAACGAAATCCTCGCGTTGATACACGGCCGTGAACTGACGGGCGTGGAGGCGTTTCGCGGCCTCGCCGGCAACGCCTGATCAGTCCGCGCAAGGACCACACCCTGGCCGATATGTTTCTTAGCGATTTGACGGTGGTCGAAGTCGGTGACCGGCAGGCCGTGGGCAGTTGCGGGTCGCTCTTGGCCGAACTGGGCGCGACCGTCGTCCTCATCGAAACGGGCGGCGCGCAGAGCGTGGGCAGCAACAAATGGGAACGCCGCGCTGCGATCGCGGCGGGCAAGCACAGCGTGGTCATCGATCCCGCAGTGCAAACCGATGTGGAACTTCTGCGGCAACTGATCGCGAAGTCCGATGCTGTGCTCGCATCCGGCGATAGGCA
>JANPCY010000503.1:0-1778 GCA_031431175.1 Steroidobacteraceae bacterium
TATGAAACTTCCATTCACAACACCTTGCCGGTTTTGACCGGCGCACGGAGACCACGATGAAGCAGATCACCGCCGTCATCCAGCCGCACATGCTCGAACCGGTCGACCATGCGTTGCACCAACTGCCGCACTTCCCCGGCTTCACGATGTGGCGCGGGCGCGGCGAACACCGCGGGAGCGGCCCGGGGCACGCCTGGCAACCGGCCGCCGCCGACGTCGCGGGTCATTCCGATGTCGTGCTGCTGATTGCCTGTGCCGATGAGTTCGCGCCCGCGATCGTGCAGACGATCGCGCAGCACGCCCGCACCGGCCACCCCGGCGACGGCCTGATCACCGTCGTGACGCTCGACGAAGTGGTGCGCATCCGCTCCGACGAACACGGCGACAGCGCCGTCTAACGCTCAGCCAGTCAGGATCCCAATATGCTCGACAAACTTCTTCAATTCGCCATCGCGCAGCGCTGGGTCGTGCTGCTGCTCGCACTGGGCATGGGGGTCTCGGCGCCTACAACTACCAGCGCCTGCCGATCGACGCCGTGCCCGACATCACCAACGTGCAGGTGCAAATCAACACCGAGGCGCCGGGCTACTCGCCGCTCGAATCGGAGCAGCGCATCACCTTCCCCGTCGAGACGGCGATGGCCGGTCTGCCGGACCTAGAACAAACGCGTTCGCTGTCGCGCATATTTTATTTGATGTCACCGCCTATCTATTACATGTACAAAAGTACAAGCACCCGTACAAAATATACTGTACTTGTACAAGTACCTGTTGCTAACGGTCAAAGGACTCAAAGGACGGACATGGCAAAAATCCGTTTCTCAAAGATCTAAAAGGATTTGCGTAGATTTAATACCAGAGGACTACTAAAATGATGTCATGTACCAGTGACTGAAGGCAAACATCACGTACGGTGTTTTTGCGTTAAGCACAAGTGTACACCTCTACCGCCAGCAAGCATTCATACAATAATATGTAAACATAGCTTGACCAAGTCATTAACAACAAAAATAAGTAATAATCGGCTGAAATAGGGGCAACAAACTCGTCATACCTTACATACTGAAGTTTACAAAAAACTCTACATTTATAATACAGTCAATGTAAAAACCTCAAATTTTTAGTTTATTACAACGGTCTCCGTTACGAGGTCGTTGTGATATAAATACATCAATTTTTCATCTATCTTCATGAAATTTTTTTAATTTTTGATCTATAAAACTGAAAATGACATCTATAATAATAAAACACTGGGGTACAGATATGTAAAATGAAAAAAAACCCATACACATTTGGAAAACCTTCCGCACTTTATTACCTAGAAATTTTTATAGCGGATTCCTACACGGTCCTGTCAGCATCTTTTAAGATGAGGACGGACATGGCAAATGTCCCTACTCCTGTCCCTTCCAATTTGTAACGTCCTTTGACAAAACTAACTGTTGCTAGCAATCCTTTTTAGTCAAACATGATGCACATACTATTTCTTTTAATTTTTTGTAACAAGGACTAATTTTTCCTCCATCAATTCTTTATTCGTATAAGAACTGTACTCGATCTTAGTATCACCATGATAATGATAATTTTTGTGTTCACATAAATAATTGTAACAATATATAGACTGATATTCACTGTTTCAATTTAAGAAATGGATTTAGATATAATTGAATCAAAATAACAATGCTGGCAAGTTGCAACAATCATACCTTGTACTAGTACATTATAATTTGCGTCTTGACATGAAGATTGTAGAATCTTTTAGTTTTTTAATAATGATGA
>JANPCY010000504.1:0-3303 GCA_031431175.1 Steroidobacteraceae bacterium
AGCGACACGGCTTCGAGTACTTCCGCCACGGCACCTTGTCTCTCTATGCGGCATTCAACACGCGAACCGGAAAGGTGCTGGGCAAGACCGCCGCACGACACACCTCGGCGGAATTTGTCGCGTTCCTCGCGGACATCGTCGTCAACCAGCCGCGGGGCAAGGAGATCCACGTGATCGCCGACAACCTCTCGGCCCACAAGAGCGCAGCGGTCAAAGACTTCCTGAAAGCTCATCCCAAAGTTCGCCTGCATTTCACTCCCACCTACTCGTCATGGCTCAACCAGGTGGAGCTGTGGTTCGCCAAGATCGAGCGCGACGTCATCGCCCGTGGCGTGTTCACCTCGGTCCCCGACCTGAAGAGAAAACTCATGCGCTACATCCGCCACTACAACAAAGTCCCCAAAACCGTGAAGTGGAAGTACTTCGATCCGACCCGGCGCATCACTTCCCAATCAGTTGTTACAGTCCACTAGTAAGCGAATATGGCGCCAGGCGCCGTGACGCCAGCGCAGCCAGAGGGCAATTCCGATCGCCAGCACGTAGATCAAGAGCGCGGTCCAGCCGCCAACAGCGCCGTAGCCAAAGCCCGGGGCATCCTCGATCCAGCCGCGGCCCGGCGAGAATGTCAGCAGATGCGTCAGCGGCAGGAACAACAAGGTCGCGCACAGGAATACGATCAGCGCGGGCACGCGCGCGTCGCCGGCGCCACGCAGGCAGAATGCGCTGGAGAAACTGACGCCGTCGAAGAACTGGTAGGCGGCGGCGATCCACAGCAGCGGGGAGCAGAGCGCGATCACCTCGCCGGCGCGCGGATCGGCGGCATTCACGAATAGCGGCGCAAGCCACGGGCCGATGAGCGCAATGACAATGCCAAGACCGCCCATGAAACAGGCGACTATCGCGATTACGCGATTGCCGAGGTGCTCGGCCCAATCGCGGTCGCCGGCGCCGATCGCCTGGCCAACGAGTGTGGTGCCGGCGAGCGCAAGCCCGATGCCAGGCATGTAGGCGAGCGACGTGAAGATCGTGACGATCTGCGTCGCTGCGCCGTCCACGATGCCCATGCGCACCTGCATCAGCTGAAATACCGCGGCGGCGCCGATATCGGCTGAGGCGGTCATCGCCATCGGCAGGCCGAGGGCGACGAGCGTAATGATGCGGCCGACACTCGGTCGCCAGGTCAACCGCGCCTGAAAGCGAGCGGGCTCAAGACGCAGGATCATCACGACGGCGAGCATGACACCCATGAGTTCCGCGAAAGTCGTCGCCCAGGCCGCGCCCGCAATTCCATAACCGAACCGGAAAATCAGCAGTTCATTCAGCACGACATTTGCGAGGGTGACGACCAGGCCGACGATTAGGGGGATACGAGTACGTCCAATCCCGTTGAAGTACGCGACGGCGGCCCACAGCGCTGCGGCGAGGGGTCCGCCTATCATGCGCGGTCCCCAGAAATCGAGCACGAGCGCTTCCACATCGGCCGGCAGGCCGAAGGCGTGGAACATCCATGGTGCGATGACGATGGTCAGGATGAATGCGGGAATGGTCAGCACCGCGGCCCAGAGACCCATCCAGGCAATCTGGCTCGTACGACGGTAGCGGCCGGCGCCATAAGCCTGTGCGACCAGGGTCTGTACACCCATCGCAACGCCGCCGATCAGGAACAGCGCCAGCAACGAGAGCCAGTGCGCCGCGGAGATCGCAGCAGTGGCCGCGGTGGACAGCCGCCCGATAAACCAGGTATCGGTCAGGTTCAGCACGGCCTGCACCGTGCTGTTCAGCACCAGCGGCAGGGCGAGCGCCGCAATCGCGCGCATGTCGATGTGGCGGCCGCCATCGGCGCCGATTCGCATCGCTGGCGGCGCCGGTCTGCGTAGGTCTGATTGAGCCATGAGGCGCAAGCCTATCATCGGCTAGAATGCGGGCCCCTGACGCCATTACGCGCAGTGGCCCCGTCCGAGGAACCGTCCGTGAGCGTATCCGTGAATCGCAACGTCATCAGCACCGAATGCGTGATCATCGGCGCGGGTCCGGTGGGCCTCTTCGCAGTCTTCGAACTCGGACTGCTCGGCATCAAGTGCCAGGTCGTGGATACGCTTGCGCATCCGGGTGGCCAGTGCACCGAACTCTATCCTGACAAGCCGATCTATGACATCCCGGCGCTGCCGATCTGCGGCGCGAAGGAACTGGTTGACCGGCTGCTGGAGCAGATCAAGCCCTTTGCCGCGGGCTTTCACCTGGGCCAGGAAGTTGCGGAGCTTGCGCGGCGCGCTGACGGGCGATTCGACCTCGTGACCAACACCGGTACGAGCTTCGACGCGGGCTCCGTGATCATCGCGGCCGGGCTCGGTTCTTTCCAGCCACGCAGACTGATGGTGCCGGAGGCGGAGCGCTTCGAGGGGAAGCAGATTCACTATCGCGTGCGAAGTGCCCTGGATTTTCATGGCCGCGACCTGCTGATCGCGGGTGGTGGCGATAGCGCGCTCGATTGGACACTGGATTTCTGCGCCAAGGCCCGCTCGGTCACGCTGGTGCACCGGCGCGCCGAATTTCGCGCCCAGGCTGCAAGCGTTGCGCGCATGAAGGAACTAATCGCTGGCGGCCGGCTGAGGCATCTCGAGGGCACCATCTGCGCGCTGACCGTCGACGGCGACCGGCTCGTCGGCGCGAAGGTGCGCGGCCCGGACAAGACATTGACCGAAATCGGTTGCGAATACCTGCTGGCGTTTTTCGGCCTGCATCCAAAGCTCGGCCCGGTCGCAAACTGGGGCCTGGCGCTCGAAAAGAAGGCGATCAGCGTTGACACGGAGAAATTCCAGACCAGCGTACCCGGAATCTTCGCGATAGGGGACATCAATACCTATCCCGGCAAGAAAAAACTGATCCTGTCTGGATTTCATGAGGCGGCGCTCGCGTCATTCGGGGTCCAGCACCATGTCTACCCCGGGAAGCGCCAGTTCCTGCAGTACACCACGACCAGTCCGATCATGCGGCAGCGACTTGGCGTCGCACCGCCGGATTGAATACCGCGGGAATGGACAAGCGCCTCACTGAACTGCTGGGCCTGCTGGATCTCGAGCGCCTCGAGGACAATCTGTTCCGCGGCCAGAGCCGCGACGTCGGCGCACCACAGGTTTTCGGTGGGCAGGTGCTGGGCCAGGCCCTGGTGGCGGCGTCGCGGACCGTCGACGGACGCCTGGTGCATTCACTGCACGCCTATTTCCTGCGCCGCGGCGACGTCAATGCTCCGATCGTGTTCGAGGTGGACCGCAGCCGCGACGGTGGCAGCTTCACCAGCCGGCG
>JANPCY010000505.1:0-3636 GCA_031431175.1 Steroidobacteraceae bacterium
GGAGGTAAGGCGGCTAGCGCCCCTTTACCTGCTGTCTACCTGGTCCTTTCGGGTGATCGCGCTGAGCGCGCCGGGCTCGCAATTGCGGAGCAGCTGCGGGATGCGCTGCCGGGCGCCGGTGTCCAGGCCAACATGGGTGGCGGAAGCCTGAAGTCGCAGATGAAGCGCGCGGACAAGAGCGGCGCTACGTTTGCGTTGATCATCGGCGATGACGAGATGGCTCGAAGCTCTGCGGCGGTCAGGACGCTGCGTGGCGATGCAAGCCAGCAAGACTGCCCCTGGGACGAACTGCCCGGGCGCATCGCATCATTGCTCGGCCGCAAGATCACTTCGAGGAGCAACGATGGTCGATGAGTATTTGTCGGAACGCGAGCAGGCGGAGCAGCTCAGGAACTGGCTGCGTGAGAACTGGATCTGGCTGGTGGCCGGTGTCGTGCTGGGCCTTGGCAGCGTGTTTGGCTACCGCTGGTGGAACGCGCATCAGACTTCGCGGTCCGAGGAAGCGGAGCAGCAATTTTCCGCGATGCTGGATGCGCTCGGCCGCAACCAGCGCGAGGAAGGCCTGCAGATTGCCAGCAAGATCACCGGCGAGTACACCGATACACCTTATGCCGACCAGGCCTTGCTGGTGCTCGCGCGGCTCGACATCGAGTCCGGTGATCTCGAGGCTGCCGCTGGGAAGTTGAAAAATGTCATGAATTCGACCCGCGATCCGGATCTCGCACTGGTCGCAAGACTTCGGTTGGCGCGCGTGCAGCTCGCGAAAGGAAGTCACGACGAAGCCCTCGCGACACTCGCGGCCGTCGAGAATCCCGCGGTCGCCGCGCGTGTGGCTGAATTGCGCGGTGACGTCATGATGGCGCGCGGGCAGTCGGCGGACGCGCTTGGGGCCTATCGGCAGGCTCAGTTGGCAGCCGAAGAAGGCAAGACCGCGGACGGCCTGGTCGACCAGGAGCTGTTGAGATTGAAAATCGACGAACTGTCCGCGACCACCGCGGCTGAATGAGGAATGCGGATGAAGAGAATGGCCTGGCTGCTGGCGCTTGCGCTGACCCTGATCGCCTGCAGCAAAGAGAAAGACCTGGAGCCGCCAGCCGAGCTCGTGGATTTCGCCGTGAAGCTGAAGCCCGACCATGTCTGGAGCATCGGGACCAAGGGCGGCGACGACGTTCTGCGCCTTGGACTGCATCCGGCCATTGCGGATGACCGCGTCTATGTCGCGGGTCATGGCGGCGATGTCCAGGCGCTGGAATTGGGCAGCGGACACAGCCTGTGGCGCACATCGACCGATCTTGACCTGAGCGGCGGCCCGGCGATTGGCGAGGGCCTCGTGGTCGCCGGCACGATCGCGGGCGAGGTGCTGGCACTGGATGCCGGGACCGGTGCTACGCGCTGGCAAGTCGCGGTCGGTGGAGAAGTGCTGTCGGCCCCGGCCATCAGCGCCGGTCTGGTGATCGTGCGCACCGTGGACGGCAAGCTGAGGGCCTTGCGCGTTGCCGACGGTACCGAGGCCTGGAGCTATGAACAGCCCGTGCCTAAACTGACACTGCGCGGCAATGGCGCGCCGATCATCGACGGCGACATGGTGCTTGCCGGTTTCGACAATGGCAAGGTCGTCGCGCTCGGGCTGTCAACCGGTGACCTGCTGTGGACCGCGACTGTCGCGCCGTCCCGCGGCCGAACCGAGATCGAGCGTCTTGCCGACATCGATTCACCGGTTCATGTCATCGGCCAGGATGTCTATGTGGTCGGTTACCAGGGGCGCGTTGCGATGCTGTCGCGGGAATCCGGCCAGATCTGGTGGGGACGGGACATGTCGAGCTACCGCGGCATGGCTGCCGACGCGGAGCAACTGTATGTGACGACGGCAGACAGCACAGTCGTCGCGTTGCACCGCCGCGATGGCACGGAAGTGTGGCGCCAGGCCCAGTTCCTGCATCGTGCGCTGACCGCACCTGCGCTTCAGGGCGACACCTTGGTGGTGGCCGACTTCGAAGGCTATCTGCACTGGCTCGATACGGGCACGGGCGAAGTACTCGGTCGCGCGAAGCCCGGTGGTGGGCGCGTCAGCAACGCACCAGTCGCCGCCGGCGACCTGCTGCTGGTGCAGGGCGATTCCGGCGAGGTCCAGGCCTACCGCGCGCGGCCGCGCGCCGCCGGGTAAGCGGCCGCCCGGGACCCTGAGTCATGTTGCCCGTCGTGGCGCTGGTGGGCCGACCCAACGTCGGCAAGTCCACGCTGTTCAATGCACTGACCGGGACCAGTGACGCACTGGTTTCCGACGTGCCGGGCCTGACGCGGGACCGCAAGTACGGCTACGGCAAGAACGCACTGCATCGCTTCATCGTCGTGGATACCGGCGGGCTCGTCGAGTCGCCGCGCGGCATCGAGCAGCTGATGGCGCAACAGACCCAGCGTGCGATTGAGGAGGCAGACCGCGTCGTTTTCCTCGTCGACGGGCAGTCGGGAGTCGAACCCTCCGATCGCTTTGTCGCCGATGTGCTGCGCAAGAGCGGCAAGCCGGTGACGATCGCCGTCAACAAGTGCGAGGGGCGCGATTCGGATATCGCCGTGTCCGATTTCCACGGCCTCGGTCTCGGCGAACCCCAGTCGCTTTCGGCGGCGCACCGCCAGGGCATCGATGAACTGATCGACCATGTGTTCGCGGGCATTGAGCCGCCTGCCGAGGACGCCATGGAGGAGGTGGCTCGTGCTACCCGTGTGTGCGTGGTCGGGCGCCCGAATGTCGGCAAGTCCACGCTGATCAACCGGCTGCTGGGCGCGGAGCGGATGATTGCCACGGATCAGCCGGGCACCACCCGTGACACCGTCCACGTGCCATTCGAGCGCGACGGGAAAGCCTATGTGCTGATCGACACAGCGGGTGTCCGGCGTCGCGCACGAGTCGAGGAGCGGCTTGAAAAATGGAGTGTTATCAAGACTTTACAAGCTATTGATGATGCACATGTTGTCATCGGTGTGCTGGACGCACAGGAGACGGTGGCTGAGCAGGATGCAACGCTACTAGGCATCGTCGCCGAGCGCGGGCGCGCGCTGGTGATCGCGGTCAACAAGTGGGATCACGTCACGCAGGAACATCGCGACGAAATCCGCTCGCAAATTGCATTGCGGCTGCGCTTCCTCGATTTCGCGCCACTGCATTTCATCTCCGCGCTGCACGGCAGTGGTGTCGGCGAAATGATGCAGTCGGTGCGCGAGGCCCATGCCGCGGCCATGCGCGAACTGCCGACCCCCGAGCTCACACGCCTGCTCGAAGCCGCGATCCGCCAGCACCAGCCACCATTGGTGCGCGGCCGCCGCATCCGCCTGCGCTACGCACACCAGGGCGGGCGTAATCCGCCGGTCATCGTCGTGCATGGGGCACAGGCCGCGCGCACGCCAGAGGACTATCGTCGTTACCTGATGAACAGTTACCGCGAGGCATTCAGCTTGTGGGGCACGCCGGTACGCGTGGAGTTTCGAAGCGAAGACAATCCGTTCGCGGAACGACGCAACAAGCTGACGCCGCGCCAGCGCCGTACCCGACAGCGCGACGCCAGCCGGCGTTGATAAATTGGTACCGGGTCGCAGGTTCGCAGTTATTCGCGAATAACTGCGAACCTGCGACCCGGTACC
>JANPCY010000506.1:0-2838 GCA_031431175.1 Steroidobacteraceae bacterium
AGCAAGGCCCGGGCGGAGGCGGAAGGGGTCCGCGAACTCGTAAGTTCCGGCTGAGTTCGCGGGCCCCACCCGCCCCAGCACGGGCCCAGCTTATTCGACGCTGAGCCGATCGACTTTCCGCCAGCCGCGTGGAAGAAGTGCGCCGCGTTGCGAGCGTTCTCCGCGGTAGTCGGAGAGATCCTTCCAGGCGAGTGTCATCTTGCGGTCGCCGCACCAGACAACGACGCTTTGTTCGGGGGCGATGACGGTTGCGGCGACCATCAACTCTGCGCCCGCGCGGGACTTCTTGCCGGGTACGCCGAAGATCAGATTGCCGCGGCCCTTGTCCATTTCCGGCAGGTCGGTGGCCGGAAATGCGAGCAACCGTCCCTCACTGTTGACGGACACGACGAGCGCACCCACGTCGGCTGGCACCGGCGCCGCCGCCCCCACCGTCGCAGTCTCGGGGCGGTTGTACACCGCCGTGGCCGCCTTGTTGCGCGAATAGAGCGCCTCTAGCTTCACAATGAAGCCATGACCCGCATCGCAGGCGAGCAGCCAGGGATCGGCCGGCTCGCCGATCATGACGGCCGCGAAGATCGCGCCGTCCGGCGGGTCGAGCCGGCCCGACAGCGGCTCGCCCTGCCCGCGCGCCGACGCCAGCGTGTGTGCCGGCAACGAATACGCGCGACCGGTCGAGTCGACGAACACGGCCTGCTGCGTGCTGCGGCCGCGGGCCGCCGCCTGGAATGAATCACCGGTCTTGTACGAAAGCGCACGCGGATCCATGTCGTGGCCACGGGCCTGCCGTACCCAGCCAAGACTCGACAGTACGACCGTCACCGGCTCCGCCGTGACCAGCTCGGTTTCATCGATCGCCTGCGCGGCCTCACGCTCGACGATCCTGGTGCGGCGCTTGTCGCCGTACTTCTCCGCGTCGGCCGTGAGCTCCTCGCGGATCAGTTTCTTGAGCCGGGCCGGGCTCTTGAGCGTCTTTTCGATGCCCTCCTTCTCGGCCGAGAGCTCCGCCTGCTCGCCGCGGATCTTCATCTCCTCGAGCCGCGCCAGGTGACGGAGTTTCGTCTCGAGGATCGCCTCGGCCTGTTCGTCGGATAGCCGGAAGCGCTTGATCAGCACCGGCTTGGGTTCGTCTTCCTTGCGGACGATGCGGATCACTTCGTCCAGGTTGAGGAAGGCGATCAACATACCTTCGAGGATGTGCAGGCGGGCATCGACCTTGTCGAGCCGGTACTGCAGCCGCCGCCTGACCGTGTCGAGGCGGAATCCGAGCCACTCGGCCAGGATTTCCCTGAGCCCCAGGACTTTCGGGCGCCCGTCGAGCGCGATGACATTGAGATTCACGCGGTAGCTGCGTTCGAGATCGGTGGTCACGAACAGGTGCGCCATCAATTGCTCGACGTCCACGCGATTCGAGCGCGGCGTGATCACGAGCCGCGTCGGGTGCTCATGGTCGCTTTCGTCGCGCAGATCCTCGACCATCGGCAGCTTCTTGGCGCGCATCTGGCCGGCAATCTGCTCAAGGACCCGGGCGCCCGAGACCTGGTACGGCAATGCCGTGACGACCACCTCGCCTTCCTCCATCTCGTAGACAGCGCGCGCGCGGAATGTCCCATTGCCGCTCTGGTACATCGCGCGCAATTCCGACTTCGGCGTGATGATCTCCGCGCCGGTCGGGAAATCCGGTCCCAGGACGTGCTTGCAGAGATCACGGACGCTCGCGTCGGGCTCGTCCAGTAGCTGGATGCAGGCGGCCACGATTTCCTTCAGGTTGTGCGGCGGAATGTCGGTAGCCATGCCGACCGCGATGCCCTGCGTGCCGTTCAGGAGCACATTCGGCAGCCGCGCCGGCATCAGCTTCGGCTCGTCGAGCGTGCCGTCGAAGTTAGGAACCCATTCCACCGTGCCCTGCGCCAACTCGGACAGCAGCGTCTCGGCATAGGGCCGCAGCCGTGCTTCCGTGTAACGCATCGCGGCGAACGACTTCGGGTCGTCGGTCGAGCCCCAGTTGCCCTGCCCGTCCACGATGGGATAGCGATAGGAAAAGTCCTGAGCCATCAATACCATTGCTTCGTAGCAGGCGCTGTCGCCGTGCGGGTGGTACTTGCCAATCACGTCGCCGACCGTGCGTGCCGATTTCTTGTGCTTGTTCGCATTAGCGAGGCCGAGCTCGCTCATCGCGAAGATGATCCTGCGCTGCACGGGCTTCAGCCCGTCGGCCAGTTGCGGCAGTGCGCGGTCGAGGATCACGTACATCGAATAGTCGAGGTACGCCTTTTCCGTAAACGTGCGGAGCGGTTGTCGCTCGATGCCCTCGAAATCCAGTGGCTGGTTCATCATCGTCAGACGCTCGCCAGGTTGCCCTTGCTCTCGAGCCACTCGCGCCGGTCCGCGGCGCGCTTTTTCGCCAGCAGCATGTCCATCAGCTGATCGGCGCCGTCCTTGGCATCGATCGTCAACTGCACCAGCCTGCGCGTCTCGGGCGCCATCGTCGTCTCGCGCAGCTGCAGCGGACTCATCTCGCCGAGTCCCTTGAAGCGCGTAATCATCGGCTTGCCGCGCAGACCCTCGGCCAGGATGCGGTCGAGGATGCCATTCTTCTCGTACTCGCCGAGCGCATAGAAAAGATTCTTGCCGATGTCGATGCGAAACAGCGGCGGCATCGCGACGTAGACGTGCCCGGCGATCACGAGCGCACGGAAATGCCTGAGGAACAGCGCACAAAGCAGTGTCGCTATGTGCGCGCCGTCGGAATCCGCGTCCGCCAGGATGCAGACCTTGTGGTAGCGCAGGCCGGCGAGGTCCATCGAACCGGGATCCACGCCAAGCGCTGTCGCGATG
>JANPCY010000507.1:0-2472 GCA_031431175.1 Steroidobacteraceae bacterium
GTTCCATTCATACACTCCGTTGAATGCGACCGAATCGCCCAACTCCAGGGAATTAACTCTCGGGGCCAGGTCAATGTTGTGTGCGACCAGCAGTGTATGTCCGGATGCGAGTCTCAAAATGAAGCGCTGGTGGCGGCTGCCGTCATCATCGTCGGCTAGTATCTTTGTGACGGCACCTTCGCCTGTTACCTGGATACCACTTGTTTGATTCCTGAATGCGCTCGCGATTGCGTCTTCCGCAATTGCCGATGGCTGGTGGACACTGTCGGGTTCGTTGAATTGGCTCCAACCGAAGTACAGGGCTGCGGCAATTGCAATCGCAAGAAAAAGATTTTTCATGCCGCTTTCATTCCTGCATTGACCCGTGGTGTAAGGATTGGCCAAGTTGGATGAAGTCATTTCGTTCGTATAACAACACTATCCCCAAAAGCAAGAAAGGCCCTCCTGCCGGAGAGCCTTTCCACTCTGATTTGGCGCGCCCGGCGGGAGTCGAACCCACGACCTACGGCTTCGGAGACCGTCACTCTATCCAGCTGAGCTACGGGCGCGTTGTCTGGTGCTTGCACCGGCGAGTTTGCCGGCATTCGAACTGGGCGGCGATTTTACCGGTCGCGGCGCCCAAGCGTCCATTGGGCTCTTCGCGGCGCAAGGCTGCCCCGCTATAATCCCACGGTCCAACAGTTTCCCTCGCGAGAGCACGACCTTGGCCAAGCCAGACCGGCATTTCATGAACGTTTTCAGCGCCGTGCTCGGCATCCTGATCGCGATCGCGCTCCTCCTGATCGGCGTTTCGCGGCTCGTGGACAGTGGCCCGAAGGGCGCCAGGGACATCGAGGACCCACTGATGCAGGCCGAAGCGCACGAGCGCATCAAGCCCTTTGGCCAGGTGGCCGTCGCGGGAGCGGATAACTCCTCAATTGCAATCGAGGCGCCACCCGCACCCGCGAGCGATGCACCGGTCGCCGGGGCTGCGGCGCCGGATGGCAAGACGACCTATGAAACCGCCTGCGCGGTCTGCCACGGAGCGGGCATTGCAGGCGCACCCAAAGTCGGCGACAAGGCAGCTTGGGCGCCACGCGTCGCGCAGGGACTCGCGACGCTCGACAAGCACGCCATCGAGGGCTTCCAGGGCAAGGCGGGAATGATGCCTGCCAAGGGCGGCCGCCTGGACCTGAGCGACGAGCTCATCAAGGCGACCGTGGCGCATATGGTCGAGCAAAGCCGCTAATGGCCACAACGCTCTATATGAATCCGCTTTCGACTGCTAGTCGCCCGGTCAGCCTGTTCATCGCAGAAAAGAAGCTGCCCGTAACTGAGCGGGTCGTGGACCTGATGAAAGGCGAACATCTTGGCAACGAATTCACCGCAATCAATCCAAGCCGCCTGGTGCCCGCGCTGGAAGACGGTGATTTCCGCATGACCGAGAGCTCCGCGATCCTCAAATATCTGGCATCTAAGTTCAACGCAGCCGAGTACCCGCAGGACCTGAAGCAGCGGGCGAAAGTGGATGAGGCGATGGACTGGTTCAATACCCAGTTCTATCGGGACTTTGGCTACGGGCTCCTTTACCCCCAACTCTTTCCGCACCACAAGCGTCCGACCGACGAGCAGCAGCAGGGCACGATTGCGTGGGGCAGGGACAAGGCAAAAACCTGGCTGGAGGTTCTGGACAAGAACTTCCTGGGCGACAATGACTACGTCGCCAACAACCGGATCTCGATTGCCGACTATTTTGGTGCCTGCTTGATCACCGCCGGAGAGTTGATCGGTTGCACCTGCGAAGGCTACCCGAACATCCAGCGCTGGCTCGGCCGCATGAAGAATCTTCAGAGCTGGCCGAAGGTCAACGCGGCCATGTACGGTTTCGCCGGGTCTTTGCGTGACAAGAAGTTTCAAACGGTCTGAGACGAGGTCCGCGATGCCACCGAGTGATTCTGGGACGTAAACACCGCGCCGCCGCGGCCGACGAGGCGCATATGTTTACGCCGCACTTCGACCGGCACGTGTGGATCTATCGACT
Organism: Steroidobacteraceae bacterium; assembly: GCA_031431175.1. Classification (GTDB taxonomy): domain Bacteria; phylum Pseudomonadota; class Gammaproteobacteria; order Steroidobacterales; family Steroidobacteraceae; genus SCUD01. The sequence goes on from JANPCY010000507.1 coordinate 2,021, forward strand.
CACTCCGTCGTGACGGGTGGCTCGCGATCAAGCCGCCGGTAGCCGATCGCTTCGGAAAGATCCGCCACTCCCACTCCTTCCTGGCCGCCAAGGTCGGCGATGGTCCGCGCAACCCGTTGCACCCGATGGCAGGCGCGGGCAGATAGTCCAAGGCGCCGTGAGGCGCTCTCGAGTAGCCCGTGTTCACGGATGCCGAGCGCACAGGCGCGTTGCAGCGCCGCAGCTTCAAGCCTTGCGTTCAGCGCGCCGCGTCGTCCCTGCCGCTCGCGTGCCATCGCGACACGGGCTGCAACTGCAGTACTGCCCTCCGGCGACCGCGCGGTCGCGCGCAGCGCTTCGTAGGGCAGCCGCGGCACTTCCACATGCATGTCAACCCGATCGAGCAACGGCCCTGACAGCTTCGCCAGGTAGCGGCGGATCTGCTGCGGTGTGCAGCGGCAGCGGCCATTGGG
>JANPCY010000508.1:0-1953 GCA_031431175.1 Steroidobacteraceae bacterium
GCCGGCGGCCAAGTTCCTGTATAGTCCGCGCGCCTTTCCCTCCTCGGACCGAATAAAACATCATGAATTTCAAGGATCTCGGGCTTGAGCCTGAGCTGCTTTCTGCGATTTCCGCGCTGGTCGCATTTGTTAATGGTCGTACCTCAGTTTCGGCCCAAATGATACATGTCCCCCAGACCTGATTTCCTGTATAGTCCGCGCGCCAAACCCTCCCCGGACCCCACAAAATACCCATGAAATTCAATGACCTAGGGCTCGAGCCCGGGCTGCTCTCGGCTGTGGCCGACCGTGGCTACGACACGCCCACGCCGATCCAGGTGGAGGCCATACCGCCGGTGCTCGCCGGGCGCGACCTGCTGGGTGGCGCCCAGACGGGCACCGGCAAGACGGCGGCATTCGTGCTGCCACTGCTGCAGATCCTGCGCGCTGCCGCGGGCCGCGCGCCGCGCGTATTGATCCTGGCGCCGACACGCGAACTCGCGGCGCAGATCCTGGAGAGCATCCGGACCTATGGCGTACGCAAGAACCTGCGCGCGCTCGTGATCTTCGGCGGTGTTGGCGAACAACCGCAGATCGATAAGCTGCGCTCGGGCTGCGACATCCTGGTCGCGACACCCGGCCGGCTGCTCGACTTGGCAAATCGCGGCTTCGTGGATTTTTCGCAAGTGAAGCACCTGGTGCTCGACGAAGCCGACCGCATGCTCGACATGGGTTTCATCCACGACATCCGGCGCATCATCAAACTGCTGCCGGCGCAACGCCAGAATCTGATGTTCTCCGCGACCTACACGCCGGATATCCGCGTGCTTGCCGCACGCATCCTCTCGAACCCGGTTCAGGTCGAAGTGACGCCGCCAAACAGCACCGTGGATCGCGTCGTCCAGCGCGCGTTTCGCGTTTCCAAGGACGACAAGCGGCACCTGCTGGTGCACCTGTTCCAGAACGGCGCCAATGGCGAAGGCCGCTGGCACCAGGCGCTGGTATTTACCCGCACCAAGCACGGCGCGAATCGCCTGTCCCAGCAGCTCGAACGGGCCGGCATCCGCTCTGCAGCGATTCACGGCAATAAGAGCCAGGCCGCGCGCACACGCGCACTTGCTGACTTCAAGGCCGGCAAGCTCACGGCGCTGGTTGCGACCGAAGTCGCCTCACGCGGGCTGGATATCCGGGAACTGCCGCAGGTCGTGAACTACGACATGCCGCATGTCCCCGAGGATTACGTGCATCGCATCGGCCGCACGGCGCGCGCGGGAAATGACGGTCATGCGGTGTCGCTCGTATCCGAGGACGAGACGTCCTTGCTCAGGGACATCGAGCGGACCATGCGTCAGGCCGTGCCATTCGCGCCGACGCCCGCATTCGCGCGCACCGTCCATGCAGAGCCCGTGCAACGAATGGAACACGCATCGCCTGCCCGGCGCGCAGCCAAACCAACGCGCCACTTCCGGCCGCGTCGAGCAAGCTAAGTTCCGCACCCGATCCGCTCGATCAATTGCGGCCGCGCAGGTGGGCATTGCCGATCGGATCCACATTTGGCCCAAGCGAAGTACCACCGCCGCCCAGCGTGACCACCACAAGACCCAGCGAACGCGCGTCGATCGCCAAGGCACGGTCTCGGTGTCAACCCGGACATGCTGCCTGACTGCGGATGGAGAGTAGCCTGCGAATCTAAAATATTGGCAGAATCCGATGCCATCCGTGCATTTGGATCATTGCACGCCATTGATCGTAATGTCCCAATCGTTATAGTGTTCGCTGCATTCGCAAACAATCCCGCACGGATCCAGGCACAGAGAATTATGCGGTTGCTGGCATGCATGGCCCTGCCTGCGATCTTCTTAATCGCGGCAACTGCATTTGCAGGCGAGCGACCGCCTCCACACTCGATCGATGAGCTGCGCAACCGTGACGTCGTGTCCACGTTCACTTATGAGCGCGCGCTCGAGGACGGAC
>JANPCY010000509.1:0-1746 GCA_031431175.1 Steroidobacteraceae bacterium
GCCGCACGTTCTCGATCGCGATCACGGCCTGGTCGGAAAAAGTCTTGAGGAGCGCCACTTGTTTGTCGGTGAAGTGACCGACTGAGGGACGCACGACGGCGATTGCGCCGATCACCGTGTGTTCACGTGTCATGGGGGCGATCATGGCGCCGCGGTAGCCGAGTTCTTCCGCGATGGCCCGCCCGCGCGTGGGCACGTCGGCCTCGTCAAGAATGTCGGCGACATGCACGAATCTATTGTCCAGTATCGCGCGCCCGGCCAACGATTCGCGGTCGAGCGGCATCGGATAGAAGTCCTGCGCGACCTGTTTTTGCGCGGTGCTGACGAAGGCGGGGCGCTCGATGCGATCGCCGTTGACAAGCAGCACCCCGATCAGATTGCCGTCGAATAGCCGCAGCGCGCTGTGCACGATGGCATCGAATACCGGCTGCACATTGGTCGGCGAATTGCTGATGACGCTCAGAATTTCGCTGGTGGCGGTCTGCTGTTCAAGCGTTTCGGACAGTTCGCGCGTGCGCTCCTCGACCTTGCGTTCCAGTCCCGCGTAGGAATCCTTCAAGCGCGCGGCCATCGTATTGAACTGGTCGGCGAGCGCCTCGAGTTCGTCGCCCGTGCTGACTTCGATCGCCTGATCGAGATTGCCTGCACCGATGCGTTCCGCGCCGGCCTGCACAGCGCGAATCGGCTCGACCATGCGGCGCGCGACCACAAGGCTTGCCACCAGCGACAGCACCAGACCCGCGAGCAGCAGGATGCCCGTGCGTTTGAGTGACTCGTAGAGCGGCGCGAAGGCTTCCTCGATGGGTTGCTCGACAAACACGTGCCAGCCGAGCGACTGTATGCTGGCGAATGCGGCGAGCACTTCGCTGCCCTGCAGGTTACGCGCGAGGCTGACGCGCTCCGTAGTGCCGTCCTGCTTGCTGAGCGCCGCCTTGACCTGCGGCAGCGCCAGGAGATCGGATTTCTGCAAAACCTGGCTGATGTCGGGATGCGCGATCAAATGGCCTTCCGAATCGATGACGTAGGCAAACCCCTTGTCGCCGATCTTGATGCGCGAGATCACGTCCCAGATGAATTTCAGATTGACTTCGGCCACCGTGATGCCGGCCTCCTCGCTGATGCCCGCCATCGAAATCGTCATGTACGGTTCGGTTTCCTTGCGGAAATAGACCGGACTGAAGTAAGTCTTGCCCGACTTTGGAACAGTGAATCGCGGGTCTTTCGACCAATCGTCGACGCCGCCCGCAACATCCATGCCGAGCCGCGACACGCGCAGCTTCACATCGCCTTTGCGATCGAGCTGGGTCACATCGGTGACGGCCGGAACCTGCCGCAGCAATTTCAGGTAATCGAAGCGGCGCTGCTCCGGATTCGCGGCGCCCGCCTGCGGCAGCCGCATCCAGCCGATCTGGTGCTCGATCTCCGACACGTCGATTGCAAACCGATCCATCGCATAGCCACGCCGGCGTAGATCCTGGAAATAGAACTCCTGCGCGCTATGCTCCTGACCTCGCAGCGAGGGAAACCGCACCAGGGCCTGCGTCAGCGCGATTTGATCGGCAAACCCGCGCTCGACTGCGGCGAGGATGCGGGCCGCAAGAGCGGGATCGAGGGGGGCAGAGTCAGGCATCGTTGCAACTTTCCGCGGCTCATGGTGCTGGTTCATTCGCCCCGCCCTCACGGTAGCAGCCGGGCCGCCCGGAAGCCGGCGAACGCCTTGGCAAACATCGCTTCCGTGTCCATCAC
>JANPCY010000510.1:0-8555 GCA_031431175.1 Steroidobacteraceae bacterium
GCCGATCAGGCGCTGGCCTTCCTCGATTGCGATCGACTGGTCGACCAGTGTGTAGCCAAGGGCGTTGAGCGTCACGGGGTCATTGGGGCGGCGAGCGGCGACGGCGCGCATGTCGGCCACCGCCTCGGAAATCCGCCCGAGCCGCTGCACCAGGAATGCGCGCGCAAGTCGCAGGTCATCGTCCGGCATCAGTGTCAATGCGCGATCCAGCAACGCAACCGCCTGCTCGCCCTTGCCATCCTCGACGAGTAACGAGCCGACATTGCTGATGACATCCCGCGTCGTCGCGGGCGCCGCCGCCAGAAATTCATCCAGCTGGAGTTCCGCGCGTTCCGGCGCACCCAGCTCGCGCTGCAGCCGGAAGGCCCGCGACTGGGCCGCCACCGCGCGTGAACCCGAAATGATGCGTTGATAGTGCCGCGCAGCGAGCGCCGCATTGCCGCTTTCCTCGGCAATGCGCCCGAGATACCACAGCACGGTTTCCGTATTCTGCGGATCGCGTGACAGCTCGTTGAATATCCGGGTCGCCTCGTCGAACCGGCGCTCGTCCAGCGCAATGGCGCCAAGTCCCTCCTGCGCATCGCTTGCCGCCGTCCCTGATCGCTGCAATTCTTCGAAGATCGCGGTGGCCTCTGCGCGACGCTGGTTTCCAAGCAAGAGCCAGGCGTGGCTGATCCTTGAAAACATGTCGTCTCCGGCCGCGAGCGCGGCCGATTTATCAAGCGCTCCTTCGTGGCGGCCGATCATCAAGAGTGCCCGGACCTCCGCGAGCTCCGCCATACGCCAGTCCGGACGCAATTCGATTGCGCGGCGCGCCGCGGCGAGCGCACGCCTGCCGTCCTCGGCGCGCTGCCACAGCACGCTCAGGGCGTACTGTGCCTCGGCGAGCTCTGGATCCGAGCCAGCCAGATGCTCCATCACGCGCGCCGCACCGGTTTCGTTGCGCTCCTCCGCAAGGATCCCGAGCAGCGCCACATAGCCGCGTGCATGGTCCGGGTAGGAAGTATTGAGCAAGACAGCGAACTGCTGCGATGCAGCGTCATCGTCGTAGAGCCGCAGCAAGCCAGTCGCGAGATAGCGGCGCGCGACTTCGTTGTCGGGCGCCAGTTCGAGCCAGCGTTTGGCGCCGGAAACTGCGTGGACCAGCTGGTGATTGTCGTAGGCAGTGCGGGTCGCGCGTTCGGCCAGCGCCACATCGTCCGAACGCAGCGCCGCGCAGGCGTACTGCCGCGCAGCCGATGGCCATTCCGCGCGGGCCAGCGCCCGCTCCGCGCTGACTGCAATGTCGTAGACATCACCGACCGGACAGTGGGGAGCCGCGACGACGGGAACCGCGGCACCCGCTGACAGCAGCAGCGCGAGGCAGCGCAGTCGAATTAACATCGCGTCACTATAGCCCAGCGCTTGTGCTGCAGTGATCGTTACCGGACAATCCGTCGGGTTCTATTTTGCGGCCCACAATGTCGCTCCTCGCCTACGGACTGAATCACCGGACCGCGCCCATCGATGTGCGCGAGCGCATCGTATTCGACGCGGAACGCCTGCCGCAGGCGCTCGCGGCGCTTGGCGCGCTCGCCGGCATCCACGAGGGGCTGATCATCTCGACCTGCAACCGAACCGAGCTTTATTGCATCGCCGATGCGGGCAGCGAATCGCTGCCGGACTGGCTGGCGTCGTGGTCCGGCGGCAATCCGTTGCTGAAGGATTGTCTCTACCGGCTCGAAGGCGCGGACGCGGTGCGCCATGTCTTTTCCGTCGCGTCGGGTCTCGACTCGCTGATCCTGGGCGAGCCCCAGATCCTGGGCCAGCTCAAGGACGCCTATCGCGCGGCTCAGCAGGCAGGAACCGCAGGATCGCTGCTGAACCGACTGTTCCAGACGACATTCTCGGTTGCCAAGCGCGTGCGCACCGAGACGGCGATCGGTGCCAGTGCGGTTTCGGTCGCAGCAGCCGGCATCCAGCTCGCAAGACGGATCTTCACCGGCTTCGAGCGTCACACGGCGCTGCTGGTCGGCGCGGGAGACATGATCGAACTCGCCGCCCGGCACCTGCACGCGCAGAAACTCGGTCGCATGATCATCGCCAATCGCAGCCTGGACCGGGCGCAACGGCTGGCCGGCACCTTCAAGGCGTCGGCGATTTCCCTGGACGCGCTGGAATCCCATCTCGCGCAGGCGGACATTGTCGTCTGTTCCACTGCGAGCCCGGGGCATGTCATCGGGCTCGAGGCAACCCGCAAGGCCATCGAGCTGCGCCGTCATCGCCCGGTCTTCATGCTCGATCTCGCCGTGCCGCGCGATATCGATCCGCGGGTCGGAGAACTCGAGGATGTCTACCTGTTCACCATCGACGACCTGCGCGACGTCATCGATGTGAATGTCAAGGCGCGCAAGGAAGCGGCGGAAGCTGCGCAACACTTGATCGCGGATGAAGTCGAGCGGTTCATGTCGGATCTGAAGGCGCGCGATGCAGCGCCGCTGATCCGCGAGCTGCGCGGCCAGGCCGAGGCGACACGCGAGCAGACACTGGAGCAGGCGCGCCGCCTGTTGGCCGCGGGCCGGGCAGCGGATGAAGTACTGGAATTCCTCGCCGTGACACTGACCAACCGGCTCCTGCACGGACCATCAACGGTGTTGCGCGAAGCCGCCGAGAGCGGCGACGCCGAGCTCGCCGCGGCGGCGGCCCGGTTGTTGCAGCCAGGGCGTAGCGAGCAATGAAAGACGCGATTCGCCGCCGTCTCGAACGCACCGCCGATCGCCGTGCCGAGATCGAGCGGATGCTGGCCGACCCCGCGGTCCAGTCGAGACCGGAGCGGTTCCGTGACCTTGCGGTCGAATTCGCGCGTATCGAGCCCGTCGTGCAGGCGTTTGGCCGCCTTCGCGAACACGAGCGGCAGCTCGCGACCGCGCGGACCATGGCGGGCGACACGGATTCCGCAGTCCGCGAAATGGCGCGGCAGGAGGTTGCGGAACTCGAGGCTGCCGCCGCGGCCGATGAGACGGCTCTACAGCAAATGCTGGTGCCGCCGGATCCGCTCGACGATCACCACGTCTTCCTGGAAATCCGCGCCGCGGCGGGTGGCGACGAGGCGGCCATCTTCGCTGGCGACCTGTTCCGGATGTACTCGCGCCATGCGGAGCGCCGTGGCTGGTCGGTGGAGCTCTTGTCCGAGAGCCGTGGGGAACACGGCGGCTATCGCGAAGTCATCAGCCGCATCGCCGGACGCGGCGTTTATGCGCGCCTGAAATTCGAATCGGGCACGCACCGCGTGCAACGCGTGCCCGCGACTGAATCCCAGGGGCGAATCCATACCTCTACCTGCACCGTCGCGGTATTGCCAGAGGTCGGCGAAGTCGAGAGTGTCGAGATCAATCCGGCTGATCTTCGCGTTGACACCTACCGGTCATCCGGCGCCGGCGGCCAGCACGTCAACAAGACCGACTCGGCGGTGCGAATTACGCACCTGCCGACGGGTCTCGTGGTCGAATGCCAGGACGAACGCTCGCAACACAAGAATCGTTCGCGTGCGATGGCGCTGCTGCGTGCGCGCCTGTTGGCGGCGGAACGCGAGCGGGCGGCGGCCGAGAAAGCGCGGACCAGGCGCCTGCAGGTCGGAACCGGCGACCGCTCGGAGCGCATCCGCACTTACAATTTTCCGCAGGGACGCCTGACCGATCACCGGATCGAACTGACCCTCTACCGGCTCGACGCCATGATCAATGGCGACCTCGACGAAGTGATCGATGCGCTGCTGCGCGAGCACCGGGCCGAGGAGCTGGCCGGCCTCGAATGAAGCGCGCCGGTGACGCATATTTCGAGCTCAGGCGCCGGCTCGCGGCGTCGCCGTCAGCCGATCTCGATGCCGGGCTGTTGCTGGCGCATGTGCTCGGCTGCGGTCGCGCCGCACTCGCGGCCGTACCGGAGCGGGAACTCAGTGATGCAGAGGCCCTGGCCCTGGAGGAGCTCGCGGCGCGGCGTTGCGATGGCGAGCCGGTTGCTTACCTGACCGGGCGGCGCGCGTTCTGGACCCTCGAACTTGAAGTGACTCCCGACGTGCTGGTGCCGCGGCCGGAAACCGAATTGCTGGTTGAAACCGCGCTCGAAGAATTGCGGACCGTCGCAAGGCCGGCCGTGCTGGATCTCGGCACGGGCAGCGGCGCGATTGCGCTTGCGATCGCAAGCGAGCGGCCGGATGCGTCGGTGACGGCGGTGGACCAGAGTGCAGCAGCGCTTGCCGTCGCCGCGCGCAATGCACATCGTCTGCGGATCAGTAATGTGCTGTTCCTGCAGGGTTGCTGGTACGGGCCGGCAGACGTGCTCAGATTCCACGCGATTGTCGCGAATCCGCCCTATGTCGCGGAGGGCGATCCGCTGCTGGCGGCGCTCGCCCACGAGCCGCGCCTGGCGCTCGTCGCAGGCCCGGAAGGGCTCGATGCACTCGCAGAAATCTGCGCTGGCGCGAGGCAGCGTCTCGCTGCGGGAGGGAAGCTAATCGTCGAACACGGCGCCGGCCAGGACGCCGCCGTGCGGGCAATGATGACCAGCGCCGGCCTCTGCAGGGTCGCGACACTGAATGACCTTGCGGGTCTCCCGCGCGCAACCCGGAGCAGCGTGGACTGATCGGTATTAGAATTGCGCCTGGCGCAAGGGAGTACACCACGTGATCCGTTTCGAGACCTCGCTTGGAGTTTTCACCGTCGAACTCGACTTCGAGCAGGCACCGGTATCCAGCGAGAATTTCCAGCGCTATGTCGATGACGGGCATTTCGACGGAACTGTCTTTCATCGTGTGATCCCGGGATTCATGATCCAGGGCGGCGGTTTCGCCGCCGACATGACCCAGAAGCCGACACGCAAGCCAATTGCAAATGAGGCCGGTAACGGGGTCCGCAACCGACGCGGCACGCTCGCCATGGCGCGCACCAACGACATCAACAGCGCCTCCGCGCAGTTCTTCGTGAATCTCGTGGACAACAATTTCCTGGACCACCGGCCGGGCAACTTTGGGTACGCGGTGTTCGGCCGCGTGGTCGATGGCATGGATGTCATCGACAAGATCGCGGCGGTCAAGACTGGGCGAAAGCACGGGCACGACGATGTGCCGGTTGAGCCGGTCGTCGTGACGGCCGCGCGGCGTGTCGAAGCCGCCTGAAAGTCATTCCCCGTGATCCGGCGATCCTGGCCGGCGCGCATCGCGCGGTTGCTCGCAGTCGGACTGCTGTCGCTCGTAGCCGGCAGTGTCGTGATCGTTGCCATTTTTCGCTGGCTGCCGGTTCCAGTGACCTCATTCATGATCCAGGACGAGGGGCGGACGGCGCATGACTGGGTCGCCTGGCCTGAAATTTCGCGCCACGCCGCGGTCGCGGTGATCGCAGCCGAGGATCAGCACTTCCTGGAGCACGGCGGCTTCGATTTCATGGCCATCGACAAGGCCTGGACCGATGCGAAGCGCGGCCGCAGGCTGCGCGGCGCCAGCACGATCAGCCAGCAGGTGGCGAAAAACCTGTTCCTGTGGCCGGGCCAGAATTGGTTGCGCAAGGGCCTCGAGGCCTGGTTCACGTTGTGGATTGAATGGCTGTGGCCAAAGCAGCGGATACTCGAGGTGTATCTCAACAGTGCCGAGTTCGGCCGCGGTGTGTGGGGCGTTGAGGCCGCCAGCCAACACTTCTTCCGCAAGCCGGCAGCCAGGCTCAATCGCCACGAAGCGGCATTGCTCGCTGCGGTACTGCCAAGTCCGAAACGCTTCCGGGTCGACCGCCCCTCGCCCTACGTCCAGCAGCGCCAGGCATGGATCTTGCGGCAGATGTCGATGCTGGGCGGCGTCCGGCTGCTCGACGGCTTGGACCAAAAGGGGAAGATTTAAAGGGGACGCAACCCTTTATGGAGGGAGATTTAAAGGGGACGCAACCCTTTATTTACCTCGCTTGCGTGAATAAAGGGTTGCGTCCCCTTTAAATCTTGAATAAAGGGTTGCGTCCCCTTTAAATCTTCCCCTTTTGGTCCCGTCAGGCGGCGTCGGCCTCCGAATCGCGACCCAGGACCGGCGCCAGCCAGCGCCGCGCCTCGGGCAGTGCCATGCCCTTGCGCCTGGCATAGTCCTCGAACTGATCGGCACCGATCGTACCGACCGCGAAGTAGCGCGCCTCGGGATGCGAGAAATACCAGCCGCTGACGGCAGCCGCCGGATACATGGCGTAGGACTCGGTCAGCCGGATGCCAGTCGCGGCCTCGGCATCCAGCAACCGCCACAGTGTGCCCTTCTCGGTGTGATCCGGGCAGGCCGGATAGCCCGGCGCGGGACGGGTGCCGCGATATTCCTCGCGCACCAGCTGCTCGTTGGTCAGGCTCTCCTCCGGCGCATAGCCCCAGAACTCGCGGCGCACCCGCAGGTGCAGTGCCTCGGCCATCGCCTCGGCGAGCCGGTCGGCGAGTGATTTCAGCAGGATTGCGGAATAATCGTCATGCGCCGCCTCGAAGCGCGCAACGTGCTTCTCGATGCCGATGCCCGCCGTCACGGCGAAAGCACCCACATAGTCGGCGACACCGGATTCGCGCGGTGCGACGAAGTCCGACAGGCACAACTGCGGCTGGCCGGCCGGCTTGACCTTTTGCTGGCGCAGATGGTGCAACATTGCGAGCACCCCGGTGCGCCCCGGATTGGCAAAAACTTCGATGTCGTCGCCCGCTGCCGCCGCCGGATAAAAACCGACCACCGCGCGCGCGGTGAGCCAGCGCTCGCGTACCAGCTTGTCGAGCATCCCGCGTGCGTCCTTCCACAAGGCGCTCGCGGCTGCGCCGCGTTCCGGATCCTGCAGGATGTCCGGGAATTTCCCGGTAAATTCCCAGGCATTGAAGAATGGCATCCAGTCGATGAATGTGGCGAGGTCCTTAAGTGGCACGGACGGCAGCGTGCGCGTCCCCAGAAAGCGCGGCACCGGCGGGCGGTAGCCGGCCCAGTTCAGCGCCAGCCTGCGGGCGCGCGCGTCTGCGAGTGCCAGGCCCTCGGGACGCCGCTTGCGACCCGCGTGCTGCTCGCGTCGCGTGGCATGCTCGGCACTGACGCGCGTAAAGAATGCGGCACGGGCTTCCGGCGTAACCAGCGTCTGGCAGACGCCCACTGCGCGCGAGGCGTCCTTGACGTAGATGACGCCATGCCGGTACTCCGGTTCGATCCGCACCGATGTGTGCGCCGGCGATGTCGTCGCGCCGCCGATCAACAGCGGAATCGTGAATCCCTGGCGCTGCATCTCATGGGCGACGTGCACCATTTCGTCGAGCGATGGCGTGATCAGCCCCGATAGGCCGACCATGTCCGCCGACTCCGCAAGCGCGGTCTCGATTATGCGCTGCGCCGGCACCATGACGCCGAGATCGATGACCTCGAAATTGTTGCACTGGAGCACCACGCCGACGATGTTCTTGCCGATGTCGTGCACGTCGCCCTTGACGGTCGCCATGACGATCTTGCCGTTGCTCTTCCTTGCGCCGCCCTGTGCGTGCTCGATGAACGGCACGAGGTGGGCGACTGCGCGCTTCATCACGCGCGCGGACTTGACGACCTGCGGCAGGAACATCTTGCCGGCGCCGAACAGGTCGCCGACGACATTCATGCCATCCATCAGCGGTCCTTCGATGACATCCAGCGGACGCACGGCCTGCTGCCGCGCCTCCTCGACATCGTCGATGATGTATTGATCGATGCCCATCACCAGCGCGTGTTCGAGCCGCTTCTGGACCGGCCAGCCGCGCCAGGCCAGGTCTTCGGCGCGGCGCGCGGCCCCGTCACCACGGTAGCGCTGCGCGATTTCGAGCAGCCGCTCAGTCGCGTCCGGGCGCCGGTTCAGGATCACGTCCTCGACGCGCTCGCGCAATTCCAGCGGTATCTCTTCGTAGATGCCGAGCTGGCCCGCATTGACGATGCCCATGTCGAGTCCGGCCTGTACCGCGTGATACAGGAACACCGCGTGCATCGCTTCGCGCAGCGCGTCATTGCCGCGGAACGAGAAGGAGACATTGCTGACGCCGCCGCTTGTCAACACGCCGGGGAAATGCTGCTTGATCTGCCGCACGGCCTCGATGAATGCGACGCCGTAACCCGAATGCTCCTCGATGCCGGTCCCGACCGCGAAGATATTCGGGTCGAAAATAATGTCCTCGGGCGGGAAGCCGACCTCGCGTGTCAGCAGCCCGAATGCGCGCCCGCAGATTGCGAGCTTGCGTTCGATCGTGTCGGCCTGGCCCCGCTCGTCGAACGCCATGACGACGACTGCCGCACCATAGCGGCGCACCTTGCGTGCCTGCTCCAGGAATGGCCCCTCGCCTTCTTTCATCGAAATCGTGTTGACGATCCCCTTGCCTTGCAGGCATTTGAGACCCGCCTCGATCACCGACCACTTCGACGAGTCGATCATGACCGGGACGCGCGCGATGTCCGGCTCGGAGGCGACAAGATTCAGGAATCGCACCATGACCGCCTGCGAATCGAGCATCCCTTCGTCCATGTTGACGTCGATGAGCTGCGCGCCCGCGGCCACCTGGTCGCGTGCGATCGCTAG
>JANPCY010000511.1:0-2837 GCA_031431175.1 Steroidobacteraceae bacterium
GCAGCGCCTGGCCCGCGGTGACCGGCTTTGAGCTGACCGCATTCCACAACTCACCGTAAATTCGCACCTGGCCCTGGCTGGTGAATGCTTCGACGGCCTCGGCCATATCCCCGACCATCTGCTCCCGGCCGGTCGAGACAGATCGTCGTCGGGCCCGCATGGCGAGCCAGATCGTCCCGAGCATCAGCGTGCCGGCGGAAGTTGCAACGCCGGCTACCAGCCCCCGGCTCAATGCCATTCCGGGCGTATCCGTGTCCATCAGCACGATCGATCCGATCACGAATGCCACGAGCCCGCCAAAGCCCAGCGCGCCGAAGCTGGGTACGAAGAATTCCGCAACCATCATGCCGACTCCCAGGAACACGAGCGCGAGACCGGCAAAATTGACTGACAACACCTGCAGCGCGTACAGGCCCAGCAGCAGGCAGACACCACCGACGACACCCGGCAGGACAGCACCCGGGTTGTAGCCCTCGAACATCAATCCATAGATTCCGATCAGCAGCAGGCCGTAAGCGATCATCGGATTGGTCAGCACCGAGAGCAGCGCCGCGCGCCAGTCCATCTCGATGCGCTCGAGAACGATTCCTTTGGTGTTCAGCACGCGGACGCCGGTCGACAGTTTGACCTCGCGGCCATCGAGCGCGGTCATCAGCGCCGGCAGGTCGTCCGCCATCAGGTCGATGACGCCGCGCTCAAGCGCCTCGGTCGCCGTGATGCTGGCACCTTCGACGACCGCGGCTTCAGCGAATTCCAGGTTGCGCCCGCGCATCTGGGCAATGCTGCGGATATATGCGACCGAATCGTTGAGCACCTTGCGATCCATGGCAGACGAAGGCGGCGCGGACTTCTTCGCATCCTGTTCGCCGGTTTTCTTTTCTTCCTCGTCCTTGCCGTCTTTCTCCGGTGGCGATCCGCCGATTGGCACGGGTGTCGCTGCACCTAGGTTGGTGCCCGGCGCCATGGCCGCGATGTGACTCGCGTAAAGGATGAATGTGCCGGCACTCGCGGCATGCGCGCCGGAGGGTGCCACGTAGGTTACCACCGGGATCCGGGCATTCAGGATTCCCTTGATCATGTCCCGCATCGAATCCGAAAGCCCGCCCGGCGTGTCGAGAATCAGCACCAGGAGTTCGGCCTCCTGCTCCTCCGCCCGCGCGAGCGTGCGCAGGAAATACTCCCGGGACGCCGGGCTGATCGCGTCCTTGATCTCGACCAGGACGGCATTTCCGGCTAGTGGCGCGGCAGCTGGTGGCGAGTCATCCGACAATTGAGGCTCGATCGCCTGGGCCGTTGCGACGCCGATGCTGGCGGTCAGCAGGATCGCCAGGAAGCCAGGGATGAAGCGGCGCAGGGCCATGCAGGGGTCTCCACCGTACGAGATTGATGATAACAGGCTGGTCTGCTACAAGCAGAACACGAATGACTGGAACGGGAGGGGACCATGCTTCAGCGACTGGCAATCATCTGGCTTGCGATGCTGGCACCTGCAGCCATCGCGCAATTGACACCACCGGACACCACGATCCGCACTGAGCAGGTCGCTCCCGGGATCTACGTGCTGATCGGTCAAGGGGGCAACATCGGTGTCGCGACGGGCGCCGACGGCACGTTCCTGATCGACGACCAGTATGCACCGATGACGCCCTCGGTCATCGCCGCCCTGAAGGACCTGAATGCGGCGATGCCGCGTTTCGTGCTGAACACGCACTGGCACAGCGATCACACGGGTGGCAATGAGAACCTGGCGAAGGAAGGCGCCGTGCTGGTCGCCCACGACCAGGTCCGCGCGCGCATGAGCAGCGCACAGTTTCTGAGTCTGGTGCAGACCGCCGTGCCGCCGTCGCCGCAGGCGGCGCTACCAATCGTCACCTTCAACGACGCGGTCACCTTTTACCTGAATGGCGACGAGATCCATGGGACCTATGCCCCACATGCGCATACTGACGGCGACGTGTTCGTGCACTTCCGCAAGGCCAATGTGATTCACGCTGGCGACTTGTTCTTCCGTTTCTATCCGTTCATCGACATCAGTTCGGGTGGCTCGCTCGCGGGCCTCGTTGCGGGTGTCGACCAGATACTTGCCATCGCAGACGACAAGACACGCATCATTCCCGGTCATGGCCCGCTCGCGAATCGCGCCGATCTTGTCGAGTACCGTGAAATGCTGATAACGACGAGCGGCCGGATCCGCGAGCTGATGAAGGCGGGAAAGACTGCGGATGAGATCGTGAAGGCTGCGCCAAACGCCGACTACGACCAGAACTGGACCTGGGGCTTCATAACGCCCGAGCGCTACATCCGGATGGTCTACGAACTGCTCGGGAGCGAGCTCAATCCAGGTCGAACTTGATTCCCTGGGCGAGCGGCAGTTCGCTCGAATAATTGATCGTGGTCGTCTGGCGGCGCATGTAAATCTTCCAGGAATCGGAGCCGGCCTCGCGCCCGCCGCCGGTGTCCTTCTCGCCACCGAACGCCCCGCCGATCTCGGCGCCGGACGTGCCGATATTGACGTTGGCAATGCCGCAATCGCTGCCGGAAACCGACAGGAAGAGTTCGGCATGCTGCAGGCGATCGGTGAAGATGGCAGACGACAGGCCGTAGTCCGTGTCGTTATGCATCGCGATCGCCTGATCCAGCGTCTGGAACGGGATGATGTAGAGGATCGGCGCAAAGGTTTCGTGGCGCACCACCGGCATGTCATTCCGCGCCCTGACGATCGTCGGCTCGACGAAAAATCCCGGACCTGGCAGTGCGTGGCCGCCGCACAGGATCTCGCCGCCCTGGCTGCGCGCATCTGCGAGTGCCGCCTCGTATTGGCGAACCGCTGATGCGGC
>JANPCY010000512.1:0-4219 GCA_031431175.1 Steroidobacteraceae bacterium
GCGGGTGGTGGGAATCGAACCCACGCCATCAGCTTGGAAGGCTGAGGTTCTACCATTGAACTACACCCGCATTCCTTCAAGCCGCGAACACGCAGGTTTCGTGAGTCACCAATGGCCAAGCCACCGTGGTTGCTTTTGACAACTGGTGGAGGGGGTAGGATTCGAACCTACGAAGGCATAAGCCAGCAGATTTACAGTCTGCCCCCGTTGGCCGCTTGGGTACCCCTCCCAAAAATGAGCCGCATATTTTCGGGCCGGACGGTCGTGGTGTCAACGCAAAAAGACGCCTAAGTCCCTGATCCGTCCTAAGGATGGGGCGTCGCGAGCCCATATCCCCTGGCGACCAGAATCGCGAGCAGCGGCAAGAGCAGCATGAGCCCCAGTTGCAGCGCGATACTCCCCCTCACACGCTCGAGCTCGCGGGTGAGCGGTGCGAAGGCTGGCGCCATCCTCGCCTCGCGGTTCCAGCGGATGTACTGGCGGGTCGGAAACAGGGCGATCAGCCCGATTGCGAAGAACAGGGCAATCTTTAGCCAGAACAATTGGTTAGCAAGGTAGTAAGCCGTGCCCTGACCGAAGAAAAGCGCCCTTGCGAGACCCGTGGCAAGGCTTCCGATCAAGGCCAGGAAGTAGCCCAGGTCCAGCGTCCCCAGCAGCAGGACCTGAAGACGGTCCGGGACCCGCCGGCACAGCCAGTACTCCGACAACAGCAGCCCCGTCGCCAGTCCGACTGCAACCAGGTGCAGCCAGGCAAAGAGGGCGGCCGCCACCGGGGGGCCGGCCGGCATTTCAATTGCCCACGAGGCGCGCGAAGCCTGCGGCGTCGATATTGGCGCCGCAAACGATCAACCCGACCCGGCGGCCCTTCAGGCGCTCCGCCAGCGGGCCCAGCAACGCCGCCGTGGCCGCGGCGGCGGCTGGCTCCACCGCGAGACGCGCATGCTCCAGCAGGAATCGCATCGCCGCGACCAGTTCCTGGTCGGTGACACGCACCAGTTCATCGATGTGGGCGCGGCACAGCGCGTACGACATCGGCGTCGCGAAGGGCGCGCCGAGACTGTCGGCAATGGTCGCCACCTTGTCGATCGAAGCCGGCCCGCCAGCCGCAAAACTCCGGTACATCGAGTCGGCCCCGAAGGGCTCGACGCCGAATACCTCGCAATCGGGCCGCATCAGCTTGACCGCCGTCGACACGCCGGACGCGAGCCCACCGCCGCCGATCGGCACGACGACCGCGTCGAGATCCGGCACCTGTTCCATGAATTCGACACCGAGGGTGCCGGTGCCTAACGAAACGCACAGACCCTCATAGGGATGAATGAACGCGCGCAATTCCATCTCCTGGATTTCCTTGACTCGACGGAATCCCGCATGGACGTCGGACGCGAGTTCCACCTCGGCGCCGTAAAGGCGGCATTGCTCGATCCGGAATGGGTTCGCACTCGCGGTCATGACGACTTTCGCGCTGGTGCCCACGCAGCGCGCAGCATATGCGGTCGCGATCGCATGATTTCCGGCGCTGATCGCGCAGATGCCGCGCACGCGTTCGGCCTCGCTGAGCGCGAGGACATTCAGGAGTGCGCCGCGCGGCTTGAAACTACCGGTGCGCTGGAACAGCTCGAGCTTCAAGAACGCGAGCGTGCCGGGGGCGAACGCGGCTTCCACCGAAGGACCGGACAATTGCTGGACCGGGGTCGTCAGCACGCGCTCGCCGAGTTGCTTGCGCGCTGCGCGGATATCCGCGAGCGACAGCCGTGGCAGGGTTTCCGCATCGGCGCTCATTCTTCCGCATGGTATCGGATCAGCTCGCGCAGGCCATTGTTGGCCGGGCTATTGCTGCACTGCAATAGGACCTGCTTATGACAACGATTTCCTGTAAGCGATTGAATTTGGGCGATTGCCAGGGCAGGCCCGATCAACGGGGTCATCGGCACTTTCCTCCCCCGGTCCGGGCCTGCATACTGGGTTTCCAGGGCCACTACAGCCTATAGAACAAGGGCGGGAATCGGGAGATGGAACGCCGTCTGCATACCCGGCATCGTGCTCGTGCCACGGTCTATCTGATCGTGCCCGGCCGCCGTGGCGCGATTTGCAAGGCCTGCAACCTCAGCGCAAATGGCGTGTTCGTCGAGACCCGGAATCTCGGCCTTGCTAAAGGATCGATTGTCGAACTGGCGTTCGCGATCAACCTGGGCGCAGTGACCAAGATCCACCGTCGCCAGGCCGTCGTCGCCCATGTTTCGCACGGCGGCACCGGCCTTCGGATGGCAAGCTACGCGGTGCGTTGAGCCGCGGGCGGGACCGTTTCCATGTCGGGTGGGGTTCCCGGTGCCCAACTGGGCCCGGGGCCCCTCCCCTTTTCCGGTAGCCTGCTCGATGACGATAACCGGCCGCTATCAGCAGAGGGTTATTCATCATTTACCAGCTGGGCCCGACCACGCCTAGGCTGGTACACCGACAACGGGGACATCCATGACGCAAATTTACGACAACATCCTGCAGACCATCGGCCGCACACCGCTGGTGCGGCTCAACAAGATCGGCCGCGACCTGCCCGGCCGCATCGTCCTGAAACTCGAATTTTTCAATCCTTGCGCGAGCGTCAAGGATCGCATCGGCGTCAGCATGATTGAAGCGCTGGAACAGCAGGGTCGCATCGGGCCGGACACGGTGCTGGTCGAACCGACCAGCGGCAATACCGGTATCGGACTTGCATTTGTCGCGGCAGCCAAGGGCTACAAGCTGCTGCTGACGATGCCGGAAACGATGAGTCTCGAGCGTCGGCGCATGCTCGTGGCATTCGGCGCGGAGCTCGTGCTGACCGAGGGCGCCAAGGGCATGAAGGGCGCGATGGCGCGTGCGGCCGAAATTGTCGCCAGCGATCCGAAGCGCTATGTGCTGGTCGGCCAGTTCACGAATCCCGCAAATCCCGAGATCCATCGCCGCACGACCGCGGAGGAAATCTGGAATGACACGGATGGCCAGGTTGATTTCCTGGTCTCGGGCATCGGCACCGGCGGCACTATCACCGGCGTCGGTGAGGTCATCAAGGCGCGCAAGCCGTCGTTCCGCACGGTCGCCGTGGAGCCTGCGGCAAGTCCGGTCCTGTCCGGCGGCCAGCCCGGCCCGCACAAGATCCAGGGTATCGGCGCCGGTTTCATTCCGGAAATCCTGAACACCAAGATCATCGACGAGATCATCCAGGTGACCAATGAGGAGGCCGGTGACTACGCGCGCCGGCTCGGGCGCGAGGAAGGAATTCTCGTCGGTATCAGCTCTGGGGCCGCGCTCGTCGCTGCGCTCAAGGTCGCCGGACGCGAGGAGAATCGTGGCAAGCTGATTGTCGTGATCATTCCGAGCTTCGGCGAACGTTATCTGTCGACCTGGCTATACGAGGAGGCACCCGTCAGTGCGCCCAAGCTCGTCGCCAGCAACTGACTTACCTGACGGTTACGCGCGGCTCGCCGCCGAGCTGGTGGCATCCGGCGACGCGGCCGGCTTCCAGGCCCTGAAGAAAGGCACCTGGCCCGACCGCATAGTCGTGCTCGCTACCATGGATCGGCTGCACCGCCTGTTGATCGCCGAAACTCTGCCTGCGCTGACGCCCGGAGAAAGTCCCGAGCGGCGGGTCGAACGCGAGCTTGCTGAAATCGAGGCGTTGTTAGCCGCGCAGATCCGGCTCGCGCTGGACTTCCCGGGTGGACCCGGCGAGGACCGCGCGCGAGACCAGCGCACCCTCGACGCGGATAGCCGGCGCTTTGCTTGCGAGTTGCTCGGCAGGCTGCCCTGGCTGCGCGAGAGCGTGTTCGAAGATGCGCGCGCCGCCTGGCGTGGCGATCCGTCCTGCCATCACCCGATCGAGGCGCTGTACGCGTATCCGGGCGTATTCGCGGTAACGCGTCATCGCATTGCCCATATTCTTTATCAACTGGACGTGCCGCTGCTGCCGCGACTGGTCGCCGAGGACGCGCATCAGCGCACTGGCATCGACATCCACGCCGGTGCGCAGATCGGCCGAGAATTTTTCATTGACCATGGCACCGGCGTCGTGATCGGCGAGACCGCAATCGTCGGCGAGCGCGTGACGCTTTATCAGGGTGTCACGCTCGGCGCGAAAAGCTTCCCGGTGGATCCATCCGGCCGCCTGGTGAAGGGCCTCCCGCGGCATCCCATCGTCGAGGACGACGTGACCATCTACGCCAGCGCGACCGTCTTGGGC
>JANPCY010000513.1:0-3123 GCA_031431175.1 Steroidobacteraceae bacterium
CGCCGATGATGACCTCACCCGCGTTGATGCCGATGCCGATGCCGGTGTCGAGTCCCAGTCTCGTCTTCCAGTCCCCGGCGATGCAGTTGAATCCGGAGATCATGCGGCGCGCCGCCGCGACCGCCCGCGTGCTGGCGTCCCGCTCAGCGCAGGGCACGCCGAATCCCGCCATGAGCCCGTCGCCCGCGATGTGAAATACCGTGCCGCCATATTCGGTCGTGATCGCCGACAGCATCGAGAAATATTCGTTCAGCAGCGGCACGACCTCGTCGGGGCTCAACTGCTCGGCGATGGCCGTGAATCCGCGCATGTCCGCGAACAGCACGGTTCCCGAGACCCGCGCATGACCCGCGAGCGCATTGCGGGAACGCGCGGTGCAGCGACAGGTGCCGAGCTGATGGAGCTCGACCAGATTGCCGGACGGATCGGCCAGGAACAGCTGCTCCGATTCCGGCAATTCACCCGGCAGCGCGCGGTAGCGAACGCCCAGCCTGTCGAGTTCGGCCCTGGCCTCGGCAATGCTCGTGACGGCCAGCGCCACATGCGGTGCGGAAGGATCGATGGCATCGCCACGCCCAACTTGGCTGCCGGCGCCGCCAATCAGATGGATCTGGGCTGCGGGACCGGCGTTGATCTGATGACCCGGCGCGCCTGCAAGGGCGGACGCGCCATCGTCGGCGCCGAGACCCAGTACCTCGGTATAGAAACGCCGCGCTTCCGCAGCCGCCGACGGCGTGGGCGCGACCCGGACGGCGTGATGATGCAATTCGACGATCTTCAGGGTCATGTATCGAAGATCTCGACCGTCAGGTCCACCGAGCGCTCCTCACCCGGCGCGAGGCCGCCGACGCCGATCACCTTGCGCGCGATCTCCGTACCCCTGGCATCGCGTATCACGACCACGACGGAGTACTCCCCCGGCCCTGCGGTCGTCCCGCGCGAGATCTGGCCTGATACCTTCAGCGCGATCTGGCTCGCCGGTTGCGGTGCAGTGCGACCGCGTGCCTCGAAGCGCAGGTGATGCTGACACGCCGGGCAGACGGCGGCGCTCTCGAGGATCGTGGCCCTGCAGTGCGGGCACGATCGGGTCTTGCCGGACGATCCCGCGCGTCGGTCCATCACATTTCCGCGGATCAATTGCGCGCGATCGACTTCGGTGAGCCGGTCTCACTCCAGCCGAACTCCGCGCGGCCGCGCATGCGCGCACCACCGGCGACGGACAGCGAACCAGCGTTGACGTCCCCATTGAGGACGCCGGTCTCGTGCAATTCGACTTTCTGGGCACTCTCGATGTTGCCTTCGATCTCGCCTGCGACGACGACCGAAGCCGCACGCACCGAACCCGCGAGATGTGCGCCGGCCTCGACAGTCAGCGAGCCATCCACGTGTACGTCGCCCTTGAAGCGTCCCGAGATGCGCACATGCCCGGAGCCTTCGATCTTGCCTTCGAAGCTCAGGCCGGTCGCGATCACGGATTCCTTCATTTCCTTGCGCGACGCACCAGCGGTTGCCGTCGGCGCGCTTGGTACCGATTCAGGCCGTGGCCGATTGACTGGCGTCGAATCGGGCTGCGTGGTGTCCTTTGCAACAATGTCTTTCCAGATCGCCATGACTGGTACTCCGGGGTGAGGGGACGCCAAGAGTAGCTAGTTGGAAGCCGGGGGGCGAGTGAACCGGTGCAGATTACGGCCACTCGGCCACCACTGTCGCCATCTGGCGACAGTCGGCGCCCCTAGAACAGTCCTGGCAGGTAGACCTGGGCCGGGGTGGGCGCCGCAGGCATCGGTATTCGCACTGGAACGCCGGTCATCCTGAGCCCTGGAGTTCCAGCGGCCATGACCTGCCCGCAGGCGCCCGTTTCGAGCCAGTGGAGTGCCGCGGCCGTTGAGTCTTCGAGGCCGTCGCCCGGGGTCCGGGCCAGGTCGTCCGGGGCGGTGCAGGCAAAGGCGAGGGTTGATGCCAGTCCGTCAAAGTAGTCACCCTCGTCGTTGGCATTGGTGGTCTTGAACGCGATCAGCCGCAACCGGAGGTCGCAGCCACTGAGGTCGAAGGCCGCCTGGCCCACCGGCTTGCCGAAAGTGTCATCGCCCACGATCGCCACCTCGGTCCAGGGCTTCATCGAGTTGATCACCAGTTCGCTCGCGGACGCCGTCCCGCCGGTCGTGATGAAGGCGATCCGGACCGGATCGACCGACCGCGACTGTGACAGAAACCGGCGAACCGAATCATTCGACGCCTTGGCTGGGTTGAAGCGCGTGTTCGAGTAAACATCGCCCTCGTGATTCCTGCCGTGCAGGTCGCCCATGAGTTCGGCGATGCTGACCAGGCCGCCGCCGTTGTAGCGGAGGTCCACGATGAAATACTGGATCCCCTGCTCGCGGAACTGCAAATAAGCATCGCGCAGCGGCGTTTCAGCCGTCGTAATGAAAGTACGCAGGTTGATGTAGGCAACCGGCACTGAAGGATTCAACGGCAATGTGAGAATCGCGGTACCGCCCGCTGCAGGCACCGGCAGGATCGTGACGACGCGCTTGGTCAGTGTCGCCTCGACTTGCTGCCCGTCCAGGCGCAGGAAGCGCAGCCTGCGCTGTACGCCCTCCGTGGACGGCCCGAATGCCTGTTCGAAATTCGGATCCGTTGCCAGGATCGTAGCCATCGCCACGAAACCTGTGCCGGCATCGACGGCCGTAATCTCCACGCCTCGGGTGAGGCCGCCATCCGCGGCCGGGCTCGCCTCGAATACATCGGTCAGGAACAACTGGTCGCCCTGGATGATGGACTGGAAGCCGAAGCCTATGAACTGGCCTTCCTCGAAGAAAGAGCCGTCCGCCTGCGGTGTCGTCAGGTAGCTGAAGAACCGGTCCTTGCCCTGGGCGCGAGCCGTCGCGGTCAGTGCGTCGAGCAACTCCTGTGGCGTCGCGAAATCAGCGATGCTGATCGAGGCTGGCAGGAGATCCAGGAACAGGTACCACTCGCGGGTCGCGTCCAGGACGAACTGCTTCTGCTTGGTCACCGAACAGGGGCCACCAGCCGACATGCCGCCGCCCGAGCCGCCACCACCGCAAGCCACAAGCGCCGCGGTCACATCCGCGATCTTCCAGAACGCAACGTCCTCATCCGCAA
>JANPCY010000514.1:0-3906 GCA_031431175.1 Steroidobacteraceae bacterium
CGCTGACCGCGCGCGGATAGTCCTGGTGCTCGATCGCCGCGCGCCAGCTCGCGTCGAGACGCACCAGATGTCCGCGGACCGGGAGGTTTTCGAACAGGAAGCGGTACAGCAGGTCACCGTCGGGCATCAAGGAACCTTCGATCTCAGTCCGCCAGCAACTTTCGCAACAGTTCATTCACCTGCGCCGGGTTGGCCTTGCCGCCGGTCGCCTTCATGACCTGGACGACGAAGAAACCGAACAACTTGTCCTTGCCCGAACGGTAATCTGCGAGCTGCGCCGGATTTGCCGTCATGACCTCGGCGATGACCCGCTCGATCGCGCTGGTGTCCGTGATCTGCCGCAGGCCCTTCGCGTCGATGATGGCGTCGGCATCCGACTGGCCCGCCCACAGCGCCTCGAAGACCTCCTTGGCGATCTTGCCAGATATCGTGCCATCGACGATGCGCACCAGCAGGCCCGCGAGCTGCTTTGCGCCGACCGGTGACTGGCCAATCTCGAGATTGTCGCGATTCAGGAACCCGGACAGATCGCCCATGACCCAGTTGGCCGCAAGCTTGGCCTCGCCGCCTAGCATGCCAACGACTGCTTCGTAGTAGTCCGCGAGTTCGCGGCTCGCTGTCAGCACGCCCGCGTCATACGCGGATAAACCGTACTCGCTCACAAAACGCGCCGCTTTCGCGTCCGGCAGCTCCGGCAGCGTGCCGCGGATCTCCTCGATGAATTCTTCATCGAGCACCAGCGGCAGCAGGTCCGGATCCGGGAAATAGCGGTAGTCGTTGGCCTCCTCCTTCGAGCGCATCGGCCGCGTCTCATTGCGGTCCGCATCGAACAACCGCGTTTCCTGCACCACGCTGCCGCCGCCCTCGATGAGCTCGATCTGCCGCGCAACCTCGTAATTGATCGCACGCTCGACAAAGCGGAAGGAATTCAGGTTCTTGATCTCGCAGCGCGTTCCGTACTCGTGCCGGCCCTTGTGACGCAGTGAGACATTGGCGTCGCAGCGGAACGAACCCTCCTGCATATTGCCGTCGCAGATCTCCAGATAACGGACCAACGTGTGGATTTTCTTCATGTATGCGATCGCCTCGCGTGCCGAGCGCATGTCGGGTTCTGACACGATCTCGAGCAGCGGCGTGCCCGCGCGATTGAGATCGATGCCGCTGTGCTTACCAAGGCCCTCGTGCAGTGACTTGCCGGCATCCTCCTCGAGATGCGCGCGCGTGATGCCGATGGTCTTGTGCGCGCCGTCATCCAGCACGATCTCGACCGTGCCATCCTCGACAATCGGCCGCTCGTACTGGCTGATCTGGTAGCCCTTCGGCAGGTCGGGATAAAAGTAATTCTTGCGCGCGAAGATCGAGCGGTGCGCGATCGTGGCGCCAATCGCAAGCCCGAAGCGGACCGCCATCCGCACAGCTTCGCGATTCAGCACCGGCAGCACGCCGGGATACCCCAGGTCGACCAGATTCGCCTGGACATTGGGTGTTGCGCCATAGGCTGTCGAAGAGCCCGAGAAAATCTTCGAGCGGGTAGCAAGCTGTGCGTGGACCTCGAGGCCGATGACGGTTTCCCATTCAATGCTCATGGCGGCGGCCTCATGCGAACAGCGGTGGCAACTTGCGATGCCAGTCCGTCTCGAGTTGCCAGGCATGCGCTGCCGCGAGCAGGCGTTCTTCGGCAAAGTGCGGACCGATGATCTGCAGGCCGACGGGCAGGCCGTCCACCAGTCCGCAGGGAACCGAAACCGCCGGCAATCCCGCCAGATTGGCGCCAATCGTATAGATGTCGTTCAGATACATCGTGATCGGGTCATCCACTTTCGCGCCAATCGCGAAAGCGGGTGTCGGCGTCGTCGGACCCATCAGCACGTCAACTTCGCTGAATGCACGCCGGAAGTCCGCATTGATGAGGCTGCGCACTTTCTGCGCCTTCAGGTAGTAGGCATCGTAGTAGCCCGCCGACAGTACATAGGTACCGGTCATGATCCGGCGCTTGACCTCGGCCCCGAAGCCTTCGCCACGCGAACGCCGGTACAGGTCCAGCAGGTCGCGCGGTTCCGAGCAGCGGTGACCGAAACGCACGCCGTCAAAGCGCGAGAGATTGGACGAACACTCCGCGGGCGCGACGACGTAGTAGGTCGGCACCGACAGCGGAAGATTCGGCAGGCTGAGTTCGACAAGGGTCGCGCCCATCGCGCTGAAGCCTTCGAGTGCGGTTCGAACCGCCCTGCCGGTGCCCTCCTCGAGGCCCTCGCCGAAGAACTCGCGGATGATGCCGATGCGCAGGCCCTTCATCGGGCGGCCGAGACCGGCTGCATAATCCGGGACCGGCACAGCGACGCTCGTCGAGTCGCGTGCGTCGTGGCCCGCCATGGCGCCGAGTACGAGTGCGGCATCCTCGGCCGACTGCGCGAGTATCCCGGCCTGGTCCAGGCTCGAGGCGAAGGCGACCATCCCGTAGCGCGAAACCCGACCATAGGTCGGCTTGAAACCCGTCAGTCCGGTGAGCGCACCGGGCTGGCGTATCGAGCCGCCAGTATCGGTGCCGGTCGCAACCGGAGCGAGCCGCGCGGCAACCGCCGCGGCCGAACCACCCGACGACCCGCCGGGTACTCTTGTTCCATCCCAGGGATTGCGCACGGGCCCGTACCAGCTCGTCTCGTTGGACGAACCCATTGCGAACTCGTCCATATTGGTCTTGCCGAGCATCACCATGCCCGCCGCCGCGAGACGTTCGACGACCGTGGCGTCGTAGGGCGCGACGAAGTTGGACAGCATCCGGGAGCCACAGGACGTCAGCACGCCGTCGGTGCAGAAGATGTCCTTGTGTGCGAGTGGCACGCCCGTGAGCGGGCCACCCTCGCCGCGGGCGATCCTGGCATCCGCGCGTGCAGCGTCCGCCATCGCCCGCTCGGGAGTGACCGTAATGAAGGCATTGAGCGACTGGTTGGCGCGGTCGATCCGCTCGAGGAAATGTCGGGTGACCTCGATGCTCGTGTACTTCCCGGTGTGCAGGTCTCGGCCGATTTCGGCCGCGGTCATGAGATGCGGGCTCATTCGATTACTTTCGGCACCAGATACAGGCCGGCCGCAACCAGCGGGGCATTGCCCTGGTAGCAATCGCGACGGTCAGACTCGGTGACCAGGTCATCCCGAAGCGACTGCACCTGGTTCTCAAGCGGGTGCGCCATCGGTTCGACGCCATCGGTTACCGCTGCCGACAACTGGTCGACGAATCCCAGGATCCGCGACAGGCTCTCGACATAGACCGGCAACTCCTGCTCGGTGATCTCGAGGCGCGCCAGGAGCGCAATGCCTTCCACATCACGGCGGGTCAGTGTCACGATCGCTCCGAAGGCTGGAAAAATGCCAAAAACCTGACGGAAATCATACATGTCCGCTTGTGGAAAGTCGCGTCCACGGCTACACTCCCGGCCCTCGTTTTCAAGCCATTCCCGCTTCCAAAACCATGTTCAAGAGCCTCCGGGGTTACTTCTCAAGCGATGTTTCGATCGACCTCGGAACCGCCAATACGCTGATCTACGTGCGTGGCCGGGGCATCGTCCTGAACGAACCCTCGGTGGTCGCGGTGCAGGACGAACCCGGACGCGGCGGCAAGACCATCGTCGCGGTCGGCGCCGAGGCCAAGAGCATGATCGGCCGCACCCCGGGTCACATCACGGCCGTGCGACCGATGAAAGACGGCGTGATTGCGGACTTCACTTATACCGAGCGCATGCTGCAGTACTTCATCAGCAAGGTGCACGGCAATCGCTGGCTGCGCCCCTCACCGCGTGTGCTGATCTGCGTGCCCTTCGGCTCGACCCAGGTCGAGCGCCGTGCGATCCAGGAATCCGCCGAAGGCGCCGGCGCGCGCCGCGTCGACGTGATCCCGGAACCAATGGC